>DASTBI010000076.1 GCA_035712145.1 Candidatus Eisenbacteria bacterium
CTTTCGGCCGCAGGGCGGAGAGCCCCAGATGAGCTCGGTGACCGTCGAACAACGTGAGCGCCTGCTCACCATGCAGTATGCGACCTCGCGTGTCCTCGCCGAGGCCGCCACCATCGATGAAGGCATCCCGCGCATTCTGGAGACGATCTGCCGCACCCTGACCTGGGATCACGGTGCAGTCTGGATCGTGAGCGCCGATGCCGAAGGACTGCGCTGCCTCTACTCGTGGAGGAAGCCGGAAGCCTCCCTAGAGGAGTTCGAACAGAAGAGCCGGGCCACGACGTTCGCCAAAGGGGTCGGCCTTCCAGGCCGCGTGTGGGCCAGCGGCGAGCCCGCCTGGATCGCGGACGTCACGCGTGACACCAACTTTCCGCGCGCAAAGGTGGCGGAGCGCTGCGGCCTGCACGGCGCGTTCGGCTTTCCCATCCTTCTCGGTGGCGAGATTCTCGGGGTCCTCGAGTTCTTCAGCAGCGAGATCCGTGAGCCGGATACCGATCTGCTGCAGATCCTCTCCACCGTCGGCGGACAGATCGGCCACTTCCTCGGGCGACGCTGGGCCGACGAGGCGCTGCAACGCGCCCGCGCCGAGCTGGACCGATTCTTCACCGTGTCGCTCGACATGCTGGCCATCGTCGACTTCCAGGGCGCCTTCCGACGCTTGAATCCGGTTTGGGAGAAGACCCTGGGCTTCCCGGTCGACGAGCTCATGTCGAAGCCCTACCTCGAATGGATCCATCCCGAGGACCGCGAGAGCACCATTCGCGCGGCGAGCCAGGCCGCGGGCGGCGAGCGAGTCATCCAGTTCGAGAACCGTTACCGCTGCGCGGACGGCTCCTACCGCTGGCTGGTGTGGAACGCCACGCCGGTGCCGGAGGAATCCCTGATCTACTGCGTCGCGCACGATGTGACCGAGCGAAAGCGTGCGGAGGAGGCGCTGCGCGGCTATGCGCGTCAGCTCGAAGCGGCCAAGCGGGTGGAGGAGGAGAACGCCAAGCGACTCGCCGAGCTCGTCTTCGAGCTGAAGCTGGCGAAGTCGAAGGCCGAGTCCGCGACACGCGCCAAGAGCGAGTTCCTCGCCAACATGAGCCACGAGATACGCACGCCGCTCCACGCGGTGATCGGCATGACCCAGCTGGCGCTCGGCACGCGCCTGAAACCCGAGCAGCGCGAGTATCTGGACGTGGTCAAGGACTCGGCCGAGGCGCTGCTGGTGCTCATCAACGACATCCTCGACTTCTCCAAGATCGAGGAGCGGAAGCTCGACCTGGACCACGTGCCCTTCGACCTGCGCGACACCGTCGAGGACACCATGCGCCTGCTGGCATTGCGAGCCCAGCAAAAGGGCCTCGAGCTGGCATGCCGTATCTCGCCCGATGCTCCGGCACGGCTGATGGGCGACCCGGGACGGCTCCGCCAGATCGTCGTGAACCTGGTCGGGAACGCGATCAAGTTCACGGAGCATGGCGAGGTCGTCGTCGAGGTCGTTGCGCGATCGCACGACGCGGAGTCGGTCGAGCTGCACGTCATGGTGCGCGACACCGGGATCGGTATCCCATCGGAGGATCAGGCACGCATCTTCGAGGCGTTCGCCCAAGGAGACAGCTCGACGACGCGCCAGTTCGGCGGCACGGGACTGGGACTGGCGATCACCGAGCAGCTGGTCCGGCTGATGAAAGGCAAGGTCTGGGTCGAGAGCACACCGGGCCAGGGAAGCACCTTTCATTTCACCGCCCGATTCGGGCTCGCGGGGGCCGACGAAGGAGCGCCGGCGCCGGTCGATCCGACCCGGCTGCGTGGCCTGCGTGTGCTGGTCGTCGACGACAACGCGACCAACCGCCGCATTCTCGGCGAGATGCTCAGCAATTGGCGTCTCGATCCGACGCTGGTCGAAGGCGCGCCCGCCGCCCTCACGGCGCTCGAGGGTGCACGCCGGGCATCGCGGCCGTTTCACATGGTTCTGATCGACGCGCAGATGCCGGGCATCGATGGTCTCACGCTGGCGCGACGCATCCGAGACCGCAAGGCCTCTGGACCGGCTGTGATCCTTCTGACCTCGGCCGGAATCCAGGAGGCGGCGAGCCTGCGGCGGGCGGGCATCCACGCGGCGCTGCTCAAGCCGGTCAAGCAGTCGGATCTGCTCGACACGATCCTCACCACCCTGGGCAGCCGCACCGCTGGTCGCGAGAGGCCGCCCGAAACGGCGCGCGCGCGCACGCGCAAGCTTCGGGTGCTGGTCGTCGAGGACAACCGTGTGAATCAGACCATGGCGCTGCGCATCCTCGAGAAACGGGGTCACCAGGTGACCCTGGCGGAGAACGGCCAGCAGGCGGTCGAAGCGCTGGACCGCGAGGAGGGCTTCGACGTGGTGCTGATGGACGTTCAGATGCCGGTGATGAACGGCCTCGAGGCGACTGCACGCATTCGCGCCATGGAGAAGGGCAGCGACCGCCACCTCCCCATCGTGGCGATGACGGCGCACGCGATGCGCGGCGACCGTGAGCGATGCCTGGCTGCGGGAATGGACGGCTATCTGGTGAAGCCGATCCAGGCCGACGAGCTGATCGCGGCGCTCGAGGGCTTGGCGGGATCCGACGGCGCCCCCGAAGCGAAGGGCGAACCGGCGGAGCTTGCGGACGTCGCCGCCGCGCGAGCCGCGATGCTCCAGCACCTCGGCGGAGACGTCGCCCTGGCGAGCGAGCTGGCCCACATTTTTCTCGAAGACCACGCCGCCTTGCTGGCGCGGATCGAGGATGCGATCCCCGCCGGGGACGCTGAGGGACTACGCGTCGCCGCCCACACCCTCAAGGGCGCGGTGGGGAACTTCGGCGCCACGAGAGCCGCGGCCGCGGCGTTGAGACTGGAGAAGCTGGGCGCGGGTGGGAACATGGAGGAGGCTCCGCATGCGCTCGAGGACCTGAAATCCGAGCTGGCGCTCCTCGAAACACTGCTTCGCACCATCGTGAAGCCAACGAAGCGTTCCTCGAAACGAAAGCGCAGGACCCGATGAAACGCATCCTGATCGTGGAAGACGAGCGGGCCACGGGCCACCTTCTGGACAAGGTTCTGAAGGACACCGGATACGAGACATCTCTCGTGACCGACGGTGAGTCAGCGCTCACGGAGCTCCGCCGCGGGGCCTTCGACCTGATGCTGCTCGATATCTGGATGCCGATCATGAGCGGGCTCGAAGTCCTGGCCGCGATGCGTGCCGAGAATCTCGGCACCAAGGCCATTGTCATGACCTCGGACGGCACGCCCGAGACGGTCCTGCGGGCGGTGCGCGAGCAGGCGTATCACTACATGAGCAAGCCGGTAAAGCCCTCAGAGCTGCTCGACCTGGTCCGCGACACGCTCGCGGCCAAGCCCATCCCGCCGGTCGAGGTGATCTCGGCGCGTCCCGACTGGGTCGAGCTGATCCTTCCGTGTCAGCTGGAAGCCGCGGACCGCATCCACGGGCTCCTGGCCAAGCTGGTGGTGGACCTGCCCGAGGAGGTGCGCGACAACATCGGCTACGTATTCAGCGAGATGCTGCGCAACGCGGTCGAATGGGGCGGAGGACTCGACCCCAACCGCAAGGTGCGCGTCACCTACGTGCGCGCGCGTCGCATGCTGCTCTACCGCATCGCGGATCCGGGTCCTGGCTTCAAGGTGGAGGAGCTCGCGCATGCGGCGGTGAGCTATCCCATCGAAGAGGTCGGCGAGAGTGCCCGGGTTCGCGCCGAGATGGGGCTGCGTCCGGGCGGATTCGGCATCCTCACGGCACGCGCGCTGGTCGACGAGCTGATCTACAACGAGGCGCACAACGAGGTCCTGTTCGTGAAGTACCTGGACTAGGGAATAGGCAGTCTTCATCCGACATGGACTCGAGAGCCTTCGCGCCACTGTTCGACCTGCTGTTTCGCGAGCTCGTCTTTGGCTCGCCCGATCCCAAGTCGCGCACATACGTGCTCAACCAGGGCGACACGGGGCTGCTCGCGTCGCTGGAGCGGCTCTCCGCCTCGGCCGCCTCCACGACGCATGGCGGCGGCGCCTCGATCGCCGCGCACGTGGATCACCTTCGCTACGGCTTCTCGATGCTCAATCGCTGGGCGAGTGGAGATCCGCCGCCATGGAAGGACGTGGACTGGACCGCGAGCTGGCGGAGGAACGTCGTGTCGGAGGACGAGTGGCGGCAGCTGCGGGATGAGCTTCGTCGCGAGGCCGATGCATGGGCCGAGGTCCTGCACACGCCCCGCGAAGTGAGCGACGTTCAGGCCGGGTGGATGGGGGGCAGCGTGGCGCACTTCGCCTACCACATGGGGGCCATCCGGCAGATCGACCGCGCCACTCGTGGGCCGACCGCCGAAGACGAGGCTCGCGCCCAGGCCGAGACGCGCAAGTCCTGATGGAGGGGCGGCCGTAAAGCCTGTGCAGGGCTCGCCCGATGTGGCCGATAACCATGGCGGTTTTCGAGCGCATCAATCCAGAGGAGGCCGCCCATGGATTCCATCCTGTTCTGGCTCGGCGCACTGCTCGTCCTGAGCCTGCTGTCACCGCTGTTGAAGATCCTGATCGCCGCGACGCACGGCAAGGAGATCGGCGAATCCGCGCTGGCGCAGCAGCCGGACCGGATCCATCTGCAGAAGTCGACCCCCGAAGCCTGGAAGAATCGCCGCGCAGCCGAACAACTGGCCCACTCGTTCGTATCGCGGGGCTTCAGCGATGCGGGAGTTCACACGATCGCCGAGCTGCCGGTCGTCGTGCAGCTGCTCGCGCACGGGGGCGATTCGTTCTACGCGGCGATCTACCAGCATCCGCAGGTCGGAACCTGGTTCGATCTGGTCTCGCTCTACGAGGATGGGACGTCGGTGACCTATTCGACGGCGCGCCCCACGGCGCTCGAGCCGCGTCCCGGCCATCCCACCGTGAACTTGCCGGGTGCGACTCCCGATCACGTCGTGGAGAAGGCCAAGGGACAGCGGCCGCGCAAGCCCCTGATGCCGGCTTCGGCATGGGATGCGGCGGCCGTCTTCGAGCAGGCCTACGAGAACGCCACGGCCTACCGCAAGGGCGTGGGGATCTCGACCGCCGAAGTCGTCGGGACCGCCATGCGCAAGGTGGCCTGATCGCCGGGCTGGACATGTAGCGCCGCTCGTTAGAGTCTGGCTGCTATGCCGCTCGCTCCCGGCACCCGGCTCGGACCCTATGAAGTGCTGGCGCCGCTCGGTGCGGGCGGGATGGGCGAAGTCTACCGCGCGCGGGACACGCGTCTTCGGCGCGAGGTCGCGGTCAAGGTTCTGCGCTCGCAGGATCGTGAGCGGTTGCATCGCTTCGAGCAGGAGGCGCTCGCCGCCTCCGCCCTCAACCATCCACATATCCTCGTGGTGCACGACGTGGGCACCGAAGGCGAGACGGCCTACGTCGTCTTCGAGCTCCTGGAAGGGGAGACCCTCCGCGAGCGGCTCGCGGCCGGTCCTCTTCCCGAGCCGAAAGCCATCGCCTTTGCGCTCCAGATGGTGAACGCGCTGGCCGCGGCGCATGACAAGGGCATCGTTCACCGCGATCTCAAGCCCGAGAACATCTTCCTCACCAAGGATGGCTCGCTGAAGATCCTCGATTTCGGCTTGGCCAAGCTGTCGCGACGAGAAGAATCCGACGAGAGTCTCACGCGGGCGGCCACGGTCAGCTCCGACACGATGCCGGGCGTCGTCATGGGCACCATCGGGTACATGTCGCCGGAGCAGGTGAGGGGTCGGGCCGTCGACGCCCGCTCCGACCTCTTCGCGTTCGGCGCCATCCTCTACGAGATGCTCACCGGGCGCCGCACGTTCACCGGCGACTCGGCGGCGGAAGTGTCGAGCGCGATCCTGCGCGACACGCCGCCCCCGCTCACCCAGAACCCCGCACCTTCGCCGCTCGAGCGGGTGATCCAGCGCTGCCTCGAGAAGTCGCCGGACCAGCGCTTCCAGTCTGCGCGCGATCTCGCCTTCGCGCTCGGCGAGAGCTCGAGCGCCCCCGCGACCGCCGTGGCGCCCGGCATGTCGCGCCGGAGGCCCGCCAGCGTGTGGGGAAGGGTGGCGGCTCCTCTGGTGATCGGGCTCGGGCTTGCCTTTGCGCTCGATGCCGGGGGGATCCGGAAACGGCTCCTCGGCCCTCCGAAGGGCTCGGCCATACGGTCGCTCGCCGTGCTTCCGCTGCGGAACCTCACCGGAGATCCCGAGCAGGAGTATTTCGCCGACGGCATGACGGACGCGCTCACCAGCAGTCTGGCGCAGATCCGCTCGGTCAACGTCATCTCACGAACGTCCGCCATGCTCTACAAGGGGTCGAAGAAATCCCTGCGAGACATCGGCCGCGAGCTGCACGTCGACGTGGTGGTGGAAGGCTCGGTGGCGCGCGCCGGAGATCGGGTGCGCATTGCCGCGCAGCTGATCCGCGCCGAGACCGACGCTCACTTCTGGACTCGGACATTCGAACGCCCGCTCGGCGACGCGCTGGCGCTGCAGGGCGAGATCGCGCGCGCGATCGCCCAGGAGGTCGAGGCGAGGCTGACGGTCGATGAGCAGAGCCGGCTGGGGAAGGGGCGTCCCGTGCTGGCCAAGGCCTACGAAGCCGTCCTGCTTGGCCGGTTCTTCCTCGACCAGGGCACCGAGGAGGGGATGCAGAAGGCGCACCAGCAGTTCCGTCGCGCGCTCGAGATCCAAGCCGACTGCGCGCCGGCCTACGCCGGACTCGCGAGCTACTACGCGACGCTGCCATTCTTCACCACCTCGTCGCCGGCGGAGGTCTTTCCCAAGGCACGGGAGGCGGCGGTCAGGTCGGTGGAGCTGGATGACGGGCTGGCCGAGGCGCATGCGTCGCTCGCATACATCCGCGCGTATTACGAGTGGGACTGGGCGGCCGCCGAGCGGGAATTCCGCAAGGCGCTCGATCTCCGCCCGAGCTTCGCCGATGCCCACTTCTCCTACAGCCGGTTCCTGGCCGCGTCGGGACGCATGAAGGAGGCGATGGAGGAGATTCACCGCGCCGAGGAGCTGGATCCGCGATCCACTCTCCTCAACGCGAACGTGGCGTTGCTGAACTACTTTCAGGGTCACTACGACGAAGCGCTGAGTCATCTGCTCGAGATCAGCCGGGCCGACTCGACGATGTCCACCGCTCGCTGGGGCATCGGCCTGGCGTATGAAGCGAAGGGCATGGGCTCGCAGGCGCTGGCCTCGCTCGAGCAGGCCACGAAGCTCTCGGGAAGCCTGAACCTCAAGGCCTCCCTCGGCCACGCGTATGCGCGCTTCGGCGACGCCTCGCGCGCC
Source organism: Candidatus Eisenbacteria bacterium (assembly GCA_035712145.1). Classification (NCBI taxonomy): domain Bacteria; phylum Candidatus Eiseniibacteriota; species Candidatus Eiseniibacteriota bacterium. The sequence continues at coordinate 7,290 of DASTBI010000076.1, forward strand.
CGTGAGATCCTCTCGCTGCTCACCGAGCGAACGCGCAAGGGCTATGTCCCTTCGTACTTCTTCGCCCTGGTCTACGTCGGGCTCGGAGACAAGGACCGCGCGTTCGAATGGCTCGAGCGCGCGTACCAGGAACGCTCGACCGTGCTCGCCTACCTGCGCATCGATCCACGCTTGGCACCGCTGCGTTCCGATCCGCGGTACTCGGCCCTCGTGCGCCGGCTGGGATTTCCCGCCTAACCGACCTTCGACTACGGAGGGAGCCGTCATGGAAACGCTGATCTGGATCGCGACAGGAGCGCTCGCTGGCTGGAGCGCGGGCAAGCTCATGAAGGGCCGCGACTATGGTTGGACGGGCAACATCCTTCTCGGCCTGATCGGGAGTCTCGTCGGCGGCTGGCTGATGGCGCTGCTCGGCGGCAGCCAGGGCCCGGAATGGTGGCAACGCGCCATCGTGGCCGCTCTCGGCTCGGTCGTCGTGCTCGGCATCGCGCGGCGGCTGCGGCCGATGGCGCGCCAGACCCGAGCCGTCCTGGGGGACGTGGCAGCCGCCAGCGCGGATCTCGAAGGTCAGATTCTCAAGCTCTCGGAGCTCGAGCGCCGGGTGGTGGCGCGCATGCTGCAGCGGCAGAAGCCTCTCGATCCGAACGCGACCTTCGAGCAGCAGCTGACGTTCGGCCAGCGGGTCGCAGACAAGGTCGCCTCCTTCGGCGGCAGCTGGACCTTCATCGGCCTCTTCCTGACGTTCATGCTGGTGTGGATGATCGTGAACACCGAGATGGAGAAGCCGTTCGATGTGTTCCCGTTCATCCTGCTGAACCTCATGCTGTCCTGCCTGGCCGCGCTCCAGGCGCCGATCATCATGATGAGCCAGAACCGCCAGGCCGCGAGGGATCGCAGCGACGCACGGCTCGACTACGAAGTGAACGTCCGCGCGGAGACCGAGATCGCGCGGCTGCACGAGAAGATCGACCTGCAGGACGCGGAGATCCACGAGCTGCTCCAGATCACGCGCCATCAACTCGCGGTGCTGGAGCGCATGTCACCGCACCCGAAGAAGGACTGAGGCCTCAGGCCGGTGGCGCCGAGCCCGGCGCCGCCGCGCGCGGTCGCGCCTGATCGGCCCAGGTCTTGAGCCGGCGGAGCGCCCATCGCGATTCGATGTTGTTCCCCGTGTCGGATTCGACGCTCATGAAGTACCAGTCCGCGGCATCGCGCAGCTTGCCTCGCTGCTCCGCCTTGAGACCGGCGAAGTAGTAGATCTCCGAGCGCTGTCTCAAGGTCTTGGTCGCGGCCAGGACCTCCGACTCTTCTCTCAGGCCGAGCAGGTAACGCGCGACCTCCAGGTGGTGCGAGCCGCGTCCCCGGCCGACGTGGTTGACCGTCTCGGCGTAGCGCGGGTGCGACGACCCGGTCTCCATGCAGACCGCGGCGCGCAGAAGCCAGTGATAATCGCCGAGCTCGCCCTGCAGGCGCGAGGGAGCCATCGTCCACAGCAGCTCGGGGACGCCTTCCTGCCAGGCGAGGATCCCGAGCAGGTCACGGTCACTCTCCGGGACGCGGCGCCGGATCCACTCGATCGCCGAAGCTTCGCCCTTGGCGTGCTTGAGATGACGATAGGCGACGATCGCGGACTCGAATCCCTCGGCTCCGGAAAGCTGCATGCGCGACTGCAGCTCGAAGGCCAGCCCGTGCAGACCTTCCGCTCCCAGAGCGTCGGGAATCGATCCGAACGTCCAGCGGTCGGTGAATCCGGCGCGCATCAAGGCTTCGGCGGCCTGCACGCCTTCGCTTTCCCGCGTGCGGAAGAACGCCACGAAACGAGGCGCGACCTCCCGGGTCCATTCGACCCCGGAAAGCCTGCCGCGCGCGTTCTGCAGCACACTCGCCGCTTCGCCGTACCGGCCCTGGCGCCAGAACAGCTCGGCCAGCAGCGCCGGACCGGCGCCGAGGTGCGGCGCCGCGCGATGAGCCGCCCAGGCGATGGCGAGCGCCTGATTCGGCTGACCCAGGTCCTGCAGGATGAGCGCCGTGCGCTCCATGGCTTCGAAGTTCCCGCTGCGGTGCAGGTCCCCCATCAGCTGGAGGGCCTGCTGAGCGCGTCCCTCGAGCTGAAGCAGGCGCGCCATCTGGATGCGTGCATCGAGGCTCATCGCCATCGCCGCCGAGTCGCCCTGAGTCCGCGCCATCCAGCGCTCCAGCACGCGGCGAGCCGCGGGATACTTGCCGCTCTCCTCGAGCCAGGTGGCGTAGCTCTCCACCATTTCCCAGGCGCCCGGATGTGCCGCCAGCTTGCGCGCCAGCGAGGCGCCGACGACCGAGTCGGGCAGGTCGGGCTGGCCGACGAAGGCGCGCAGCGAGTCGCCGTCGTGCTTGAAGAGATGCTTCCACGCCAGAAGCGAAGGATCCGAAGCCGCCAGCACGGCTGCGGCCGACGTCCCGAGCCGCTCAGCCACGCTCAACGCGCCAAGATCGCGCACCGCGATGGCCGCCAGCGCGACCCGGTTCGCGGGTCGCGAGTCGAGGCGCCTCGCGAGGTCGCGTGCCGCGTCACGCACGGCCGGGTCCTCGGGTGCGGTGTGCGCACGCAGCGCTTCATAGCTCCGAATCGCCTGCGCCGATCCCGGCGCGGCGGAGTCGACGTCAGCGCGCAAAGCCACGCGGTCGAGCTTGCCGACGCGCGCGTTGGCCAGGTGCGCATACCAGCGCTGGAAGGCGGCCGGAGTCTTGGCCGTCTTCTTGAGCGAGCCCGTGGCGAACCAGGTGGAGATCTCTGCCGGGCTCTTCGTCTCGATCGCACGCTGCGCGATCTCGTCGAGCGCCGCGTACACGAGACAGCGGCGCTGCGCGCGGGTGATGTCGGCGCTGAGCAGAACGCCTCCCGGCTGGGATTGGGCGGCGAGGACTGCTTCATAGCGCTGGACGCGCTGCGCGAGCGTCGGCTCGGCCGTGCGACTCGCCGGCTTTCGGGCGCCCTTTCGCGTCGTGACCTGACGCGGCGCCATGACCCCCAGCAGTCGCTCCGCGGCGCGCACGGAAGCCTGGCCACTCCGAAGGCCGAGACCGCTCCCGAGCAGGAGCGAGGACGGTACGCCGCGACGCTCGAGGCGGCTCACGAGCCCGAACCACGCCTCGTCCTGGTCACGATCCGCGGCCAGCACCAGCTGGAAATAGGGCGCCTCGAGCGAGACCGGCGGCGCGGCCGCTGGGGCGCTCGCGGCCTTGGACGCCGTTCGGGTCTTCGTGGCGGTCGTTCCCCTGCCGGACCGTGGGACGGTGGCTCCGCTCTTCGAGCGAAGCTTCGCGGAGCTGGCGGACTTCGGTGCCGACGCGGCGCGAGTCGAAGGCGGTGCGGGCGGGGCAACGCCGATCGCTTCGATCGCCAGACGCTCGAGCCCGGCGGCATCGCGCATCACGTAGAGCCGCACCGGGTCCAACGCCTTGAGCCGGCGCGCCTGCTCGCGTGCGGCCGCGGCATAGCCCGTCACGTCGGCGAGCAGGCAGGTCTCGCGCTTCGGATCCTCGGCTCCGAGCGCCCGCGCATAGGCGAGTGCCGCAAGGCCGCGAGCGGCGATCGGATCTGCGAGGCCGGCCCAGTTCGGGGTCTGCAGCGCGAGCAAGCCATAGGCAAGTGCTGCGTGGCGGAAGAGCGCGGCGTCGCGCGCACCGGTCGACCAGGCGCGATCGGCCTCCCGCAGCGCGGCCAAGGCATCGAGACGATCGAGCGCGCGCTGGAGATCGGCGCGCTCGGGTCCCGTGTTGTCGGACCAGCCTCGAGTCCAGGCCTGGCTACGCGCGACCTCGGTGATCATGTCGAGCATCTCCGGAAGATCGGGCAGCTCGGAGAGCCTGCCGATCTCACGGGTTCCGCAGCGCACCGTCCAGCGGCCGTTCGCGAATTGCGCGGTGACGGCCGAGTCACGCGAGCCGGCGAGGCGCCGGATCTCGGTGATCGCGAGCAGCACGCGACGATCGGGGCGAAGCCGGTAAGGGGTGAGCGCCCGCTCGCGCATCACCTCGAACTTGAGACTGCTGTCGGACGAGAAAGGAGTCGGCGGCTCGAACGTCTCGGTGACGGGCGTGCTGGCCTGCTGGGCGATCGGCGGAGAAGAAGGAAACTGGCCACGGTAGCTCACGACCGCGACAGCCGCGATGACAATGAAGGCCAAGATGGCCATCAGGATCTTCATGGGGATCCTCCGATCGGGGCGGAAAGCCGTTTCAGGTATCGGCCGCCCCGCGAGGCGTCTGCACCCCCCTCTGGGGAGGCCGGCGAGCCCCTTCGCGCGGCGGAAAGCGCTGGTCACGACTCCTGAAGATGTGCTGATCTTCGGGCCATGCGATTCGCATGGCCCGCGGCACTGCTCTCGACCATCCTGATCGCTGGCCGCGCCGACGTCGCGACCCTGCCGAAGGTGTCGCCGATCTGGGGCGATCTCCTTCCGGGTCCCTACGCCGTGGGGCTCGTGGTCCTCGAGGAGCAGGACGGCGCACGTCCCGGCCTTCCGATCGACAGCGTCACGGTCACCTCCGGCGGACGCCCGATGCCGATCGTCGTGTGGTATCCGGCGACGACATCGTCACGCCCGCGCGTCACCCTTCGCGAGTACATCGAGCTGACGCCCGCCGGCCTGGGCGCGGCGGTGGCCACGCTGGAGCGCCGCCGCCAGGCGACCGAAGCCTTTGCCGCGGAGGCCGTCGCTTCCGGACTTTCCCGACCTCGGGTCGACTCGGTGATGGCGCTGCCGATGCAGGCCGTCCGTGAGGCGCCACGCAAGGCCGGCCGATTCCCGCTCGTGGTCTTCCTGCACGCGACCCCATGGGGCGCGTCCGTGATGAGCGAGTATCTCGCGAGCCATGGATTCGTCGTCGCCGCGATCCAGTCGAAAGGCGCGCGGCAGGCCGCCTATCGCCTGAGTCGCGAGAACCTCGACGCCATGGTCGAGGACGCGATGTTCACGGTGAGCCGGATGCGGGAGGAGACCGACATCTCGCCCAGGCTGGGGGTGATCGGGATGAGCAACGGCGCCATCGCCGCCATGGCGCTGGAGCCGGGCGGACTTCGCGGGGACGCCATCGTGAGCCTCGACGGCGGGATCGGAGAGCGCGCTGGAGGAACGTATCTCCATGAGCGATCCGAAGGTCATCCCACGCGGTTCACCGTCCCCGTGCTGCATCTCTACACCCCCGAAAATCCGCACCTCGATCTCCAATACCTGCGATCGTACGAGCGGAGCGCCCGCATGCTGGCCCGGATCGGCCAACTGCGACACGCCGACTTCCTCACGGACGGCGCCCTCGAGCGGCTGCTGCCCGGTCGAGCAGGCCCGGCGCCGCAAGGCGCGGCGCGCGGCTTCTCCACGGCCTGTCGTTACACGCTCCAGTTCCTGCGCTGGCGGCTCAAGAACGACAGCGGAGCCAAACGCTTCCTCACACTGACTCCAGAAGCGAACGGGGTCCCCGCGGGATGGATGGGGATCGAGAGACTGCCCGCGACGGCACCCTGACTCACGGAAGGACCATCAGGGGTCATACGTGAAACGGAGCACCGCATGCTGGGGCGCCACGGGAGTGGCTTTGTTTCTCGCGCTCGGGCCATGCGAAGGCGAGGCGGTGGAGCGCTGGGAGGTCGAAGCTCGGCTCGGCGGCGCCTGGAACGCGCCACTTCCCACGACGATTCGCCAGGAGGGGCACGAAGACCTGGATCTGACCGCACGCTGGTCGACTCACGCGCTCGAGCAGCCGCTGTACTACGGGGGCCGCATCGCCGCCTGGAGCGGTCCAGCCGGCTGGGCACTCGATCTGGTTCACCACAAGCTCCATCTCGACGATCCGCCGCCGGAAGTGCAGAGCCTTGCCATCTCGCATGGCTACAATTTGCTCACGATCCAGCGACTCCTTGCGCGCGGCGGGTGGCGGTACGGCGCGGGGCTCGGCGTGGTCGTCGCGCATCCCGAGAGTGAAGTCCGCGGGCTCCGTTTCGACGAGCATCGGGGAATGCTGGGAAGTGGCTACTACCTGGGCGGGCCGACGACGGAGGCGCACATGGGTGGAGTGCGCTCCCTGTGGAAAGGGCTCAGCGGGACGTTGGAAGCGAGGCTCACCGTGTCGTTCGCGAGCGTCCCGGTCGCCGAGGGGAGCCTGCGCGTGCCCAATCTCGCGTTGCACGCGACGGCCGGTCTTTCCTGGGGGTCGGCCGACCACCGCGCTCGTTGACCGGCACGACGCGCTCGTCCTCCGCTTCGAATTTCGCCTTGGACTCCCGCATACTGCCGCGCATGAAAGGCGCCCCCGGCATCCTGGTCGCCATCCTCGCCGCCTTGCTCCTGACACCGAGCCTCGTCTCAGGCCAGTCGATCGCGAAGTCGGAGATCAAGTTTGGGCCCGGCGGTCACGCCACCATTCCGTTCGATCTTCGCAACCAGCACCTCTGGATTCGTGGGCGCCTGAACGGGTCTGATTCGATCTGGATCGTGGTGGATACCGGAGCTTCGGCGAGCGTGATGGACGAAGGGACGGCGCGTCGTCTCTCGATTCCGCTGACCCGAGGTTTCCAGGCCCATGGCGCCGCCGGAATGCAGCGGGGTTACGCCGCGGAGAGCGTGACCGTCGAGCTGCCAGGCCTGAAGCTCCATCGCCCCGTCATCGGCACTCTGGACTTGAGCGGCATCACGCAGTCGGGCGGCCGTCCGATGCAGCTGATCCTCGGCTACGAGCTGTTCGAATCCTCGGTGGTTCGCTTCGACTACGCGCGTGGACTCATGGAGGTGTGGGCCCCGGGAAGAGCCCCGAAGGATCTGCCGGGCACGAAGGTCCCCATGACCCTGGTTCAGAACCATCCCTACGTCGAAGCCACGCTGCACATCCGCGGGCGGCCGGCCCTGCAGGGCCGCTTCGTGATCGACAGCGGCTCGTCGGGAGCCTTGTTCATCGCGCCCGAGATCACGGCGGAGGAGAATCTGGTCTCGGCATTCCCGCGAACCCTCGTGGCGATCGGCCGCGGTGTGGGAGGAGAGGTCAGGAACCGGGAGGGCCGGGCGGACTCTCTCTCGATCGGCGGCCTGACCTTCAAGCGCCCGGTGGTCTCCATGCCGGGTCCGAGTCAGGGCCGCATCAGCGCGGTCGGATCGATCGGCAACATCGGAGGCCAGATCCTGGGCCGCTGCGCCGTGACCTTCGACTATGCGGGAAAGAGCATCTATCTGGAGCCCGGTCCGGAGTTCGATCGTCCCTTCGAAGGAGACATGTCGGGGGCCTCCTTCGCTCGGACCCAAGAAGGCCTCGTCGTGCGGTGGGTGAATCCCGATTCGCCCGCCGCTCAAGCCGGACTCGTGGTGGGAGACAAGATCACACAGGTGGACGATCAGCCGGCGAACACGATCGACCCCAGCGCGCTTCGTCTTCAGATGCGGGAGGAGGGGCGAACCGTGCGGCTCCGGATCCGGCGCGGGTCCGAGACCTTCGAGAAGGCGTTCACCCTGAGACGCCTGATTTGAGCCACGACGTTCGGCGCATCGTCGAGCAGCTTGGGCTGGAACCGCATCCTGAAGGAGGGTTCTTCCGCGAGACCTTCCGTTCCTCGCATGTGCTGCGCGCCGCGGATGGGACGCGTAGCGCCTCCACGGCGATCTACTTCCTTCTCCCGGCCGGCGTGTTCTCCGCCTTTCATCGCATCGAGGGCGCCGACGAGATGTGGCACCTCTACGGCGGCGACTCGGTCGAGATCCACACCATCGGTCAGGACGGCGATCACCAAACCGCCATCCTCGGACACCGCCTCGAGGAAGGCGAGCGGCCTCAGCTGCTGGTCCCCGCAGGGACCTTGCAGGCGGCTCTAGCGCTTGGCCCCGATGCCGGTCTATGCGGCTGCACGGTGTCTCCGGGGTTCGACTTCGCCGACTTCGTCATGCCGACGAGGAAGGAGCTGCTCGAGCGCTTCCCGCAGCACGCGGACCTGATTCGAAGGCTCACGAGGTGAGATAAGTCACGCGGTTGGGCAGTCCGGGCGGCCGACGTTCTGTCGGCCATCACCCACGTTGTCGCCAAACCACCCGCCTGCCTTCACGCCGCATCATCGCTCGTCGCGCATGCGCGAGATCAGGACGCGCACCCCCCGATCCCACGCGCGACCGCGCTGCACGCGTGGCGGACGCTGATCTCCGGTTCTCTCGTCGCGCCGAGTCCTTCACGCGGATTTCGCAACGAGATTACTGACTCCGTGCGAGATGCCTCGTCCGACAGATGTAACGGAGTTGGCAAGCGGCTTGCGTGGACGCACGCGCCCCAGCGCCGCAGCCAGCCACTCCGGGCCGCACTCATCGAACGTCCGGATCAGGGAGAAGCCGTGCCGCATTCTCGGACGTTCCCGTTCGCCTGCGTGGCGATCGTCGCCCTCGCGCTCACCACGACCTTCACCGGCTCGGCGCACGCCGCGAATGCCTCGCTCGAGCAGGTGAGAAACGGCCAGGCTACCTCGTCCGTGACCCCGACTCCGACCTGGGTTTCGGGCAACGCCGGCGCCAGCAACTCGCACTATCTCGAGAGTCACTCGATCGCCTATCGCACCGTCATGGACGGACTCCCGACCGACGGCACCGTGATCGAGCTGATCATCGGCTACAACCTCAAGCGCAGCGGCTCGTATGCGATCGACTACCTCACCCACTATCAGCGGCTGCTGCCGCACGTGCTCTTCGGCCACCGCGATCCAGAGGTCTTCGATCCCCTGAGCGGGATCACGGGCGTCGACGCCACGATCAGCACGGCGCCGATCCCGATCACCACCCGCAACCTCGTCGTCGATCCGGACGGGGCCGAGTCCGACCCCGCGCTGCCGCAGCCCTCGACCAACATGGCGGCCTTGTCGGATGCGGAGCGCCAGATGACGCTCTTCGGCGGCACGCTGATCGACGTCACGTACCTGAGCGAGGGCGACCCCAATCTGGCGACCGGCTCGTCCGAGACCCAGGTGAAGGTGCGGTTCAGGGCGAATAGCGCGCGCGCGGTCCTGGCGTGGGGCGGCCACATCGCCTGCCGCTGGGATTGGGGCTTCAACGCCGACGGCTCGCCGCGCTCGGCCGGCGGCATCAGCGGCTCCTCGTATCACATGCGCCTCATCAACTGGACGCTCGGCAGCCTCGGAAACCAGGACCGCTCGATGTCGACCGACGCCGTCTACCCGGTGCCCAGATGCGACATCTCGAACGCGGGGCCCTTCTGCGCGGGCACGACCAACACCCACAGCGCGCCGGCCGGAATGGAATCGTATCGATGGACGTTGTCCGACAACGGCAGCGGGGCCGTGATCGTCGGCAGCGACAGCAGCCTTTCGGTGTCGGTGCGCACCACCAGCGCCGGCAGCTACACGCTGGTGGTGACGACGGGCGCCAGCGGCTTCACCCGGGAGTGCCAGACCACGGTGACGGTGAACTCGCCGGCGGTCGCCGACGCCGGAGCCGATCAGGAGGTGTGCGCCAGCAGTCCTCAGGTGCGCCTCGCGGGCTGGGCCAGCGGAGGAGTCGGCACCTGGAGCGGCGGCGCGGGTTCTTTCAGCCCCAGTGCCAATGACCCATTCGCGCTGTACACGCCGACCGCGGCCGAGATCGCCGCAGGTGGCGTGACGCTCATCATGACCGTGCGCCCGGTGTCCGGACCCTGCGCGCCCGCGAGCGACGCCATGCGGATCAGCTATCGTCCGGCGGCGACCGTCAATGCCGGCGGCGACCAGACCGTGTGCGCGAGCAGCCCGCAAGTGACGCTCGCCGGCTGGGTCGGCGGTGGAGCCTCGAGCGGCAGCTGGAGCGGAGGCGCAGGCACCTTCCTGCCCGGCAGCGGCGCGCTCAGCGCGACCTACCTGCCGTCAGCCGCCGAGATCGCAGCCGGTGGCGTGACCCTGATCCTCACCACCAACGACCCGTCTGGGCCGTGTGCTCCGGTGAGCGACGACATGCGGATCAACATCCTGCCTGCTGCGACGGTGAACGCCGGCGCCGATCTCACCGTGTGCGCGACGAGTCCTCAGGCGACCCTGGCCGGCGCGATCGGCGGCGGCGCCTCGAGCGCGAGCTGGAGCGGAGGGAACGGATCGTTCAATCCGAATCGCTCGGCCTTGAACGCCGTCTACACGCCGACGGCGGCGGAGATCGCGGCCGGCAGCCTCACGCTCACGCTCGTGACCAATGATCCAGCCGGCCCTTGCGGAGCGGCGAATGACGTGGTGCGCATCGTGATCGATCCCGCGGCGACGGTGAACGCGGGTCCCGACCAGACGCTGTGCGAGAGCAGCCCGGAGGCGCAGCTCGCAGGCTTGGTCGGCGGTGGAGCGGCGAGCGGATCGTGGGACGGTGGAGCCGGAACCTTCAACCCATCGCGATCGGCGCTGAACGCCGTCTACACGCCGACGGCGGGCGAGATCGCGGCGGGCGGCGTGACGCTCACGCTCAATACCAACGATCCCGCCGGTCCTTGCGGCGCCGTGAGCGACCCGGTGCAGCTCGTCTTCCGCCCCTCGGCCATCGCCAATGCCGGCTCCGACCGCCGCGTGTGCGCGAGCAGCCCGCAGGTGACGCTCGCCGGCTCGGTGGCCGGAGGGGCGACGTGGGGCGGGTGGGGCGGTGGAGCGGGAGCGTTCAGTCCGAACCGGACGACCCTCAATGCCGTCTACACGCCGACCGCTGCGGAGATCGAGGCGGGGAGCGTCACGCTCATCCTGACCACCGGCGATCCCGCGGGTCCTTGCCCGGCCACGTCCGACGCCATGACCATCGTGATCGATCCCATCACGGTGGTGAACGCGGGTCTGGATCAGACGGTGTGCGCCAGCAGTCCGCAGGTGCAGCTCGCCGGCGCCGTGAGCGGCACGGTGTCGAGCGGCACCTGGAGCGGCGGCGCCGGAACTTTCAGCCCGAGCCGCAATGCGCTCGACGCCCGGTATACGCCGAGCGCCGCCGAGATCGCTGCCGGCCAGGTGATGCTCACGCTGACCAGCGCGGCTTCGTCAGGCCCCTGTCCTCCGGCCAGCGACGCCATCGCCATCACCATCAACGCCGCCGCCACGGTCAACGCCGGGGCGGATCAGATCGTCTGCGCGGCGACGCCGCAGGTACAGCTCTCCGGCTCGGTGGGGACCGGCGCCACGAGCGGCGCCTGGAGTGGCGGCTCCGGCACCTTCTCACCCAGCGCCTCGGTGCTGTCGCCGACCTACACGCCTTCCGCAGCCGAGGTGGCCGCCGGAAGCGTCACCCTGACCCTCACCACCAACGATCCCGCCGGACCGTGCCCGCCGGTCACGGATCAGGTCAAGATCACATTCGACTCGCCCGCCGTGTCGGTCGCCAACCGCACGGTGTGCACGGGAATGCCGGGCCAGCTGTGCGCGAACGCCACCAAGGGCATCGCGCCATTCGTCTTCAAGTGGAGCAACGGCGCAACCACCTCATGCATCACGGTCGCGGACACCGGCTACTACTCCGTCGAGATGACGGACTCCCGGGGCTGCAAGGCGACCGGCGGCGGCTGGTTCCGCCAGCGCGAATGCGAGGGCCTGCTGGCGCACACGAACACCACGTGCGGCACGTTCATCGACGGCACGGCGGACGGCATCGCGGACGATATCCACGTCCAGATCAGCAACAACGTCATCACCAACATCGCTCCCGGCGTGTTCTTCTACTTCACCAAGATCGATGCGCCGCGCTCCGACTTCACGGTCTCGCTGGTCCAGGAGAAGAGCAGCCCGGACGTGCCGTTCTGCGAGATCCAGCAGGTCCAGGTCGGCCTTTACGACTCGAGCTGCCAGCGGATTGGCGACGGTCTCGAAATGGGCTTTGGCCAGGCCGCGGTCGAGATCAAGGACGCCACGCCGGGACAGGTGTTCATCATCAACGTGAAGTACTCCCTGAAGAATCTGGTGGGTGTCACGCTGCCGCCGAGCGGAGGGATCCACTACGACTTCAAGACCATGATCGACGGCCAGGTGGTGGACTCCGATCCCGAAGGGATCAACATCGGGGAGGACATCACCGGGACGGTGGGAGTCGAGCCGTCCACCGACCCGGGCATCGCCCTTTACCGTCCGATGCCGAATCCGTTCACGAGCGGCATGAGGATGGCCTACGCGGTGAGCGGCTCCGCCGAGCACGTCCGCATCCGCGTATTCGACATCGCTGGACGCGCGGTGCGCACGCTGGCCGACGGCCCTCAGTCGGCGGGACGTTACCTGGTCTCATGGGACGGGAGGGATGACGAGGGACGCCGTCTTCAAGGGAGCATCTACTTCGTGCACGTGACGATCGGCGAGCGCGCGCGGAAGGTACGCGTGGCATTCCTCGACTGACCGCAAGACCCACAAAGGCGCTGCGGGTGGCCATCTCCTTCGAGGTGGCCACCATCGTTTTCCTGAGGTCTCCGGGACTGTTCTGGATTTGTAATGACACCCGGCCCGTCCCCGTGTTACCTAGGCGACCTGCGTGCTCGCTGAACACCCCTGACCGGGTTCCTCGCAGCAGCCGGCATGCGTCGTTCCGGATCTCGGAGTAACCCCCCTTACCCGACACTGGAGGCGCAGATGCGGTCGCACCGTTTCCCCCTTCCCCTGTTCATGTCGCTCGTTTTCCTCCTCTCACACGGCGGGCTCGCGTCGTCCGCCGAGCGGCCAGGCCGCGTGTCGCCGCCGCCGCAGCTCGGCTTCCAGGCGGCGGCTCCGGAGCAAGCCGCATTCGTTCTCGATCGCGTGCTCGTGAAGCTCACCGATCAGGCGCGGAAGAACTCGAAAGTCCCGGCCAGCTGGCGCTACCGGGAGGCGCTGCCGGGAGCGGTCGTCGGGCTCGAAGCCGTCGACCGGGAGCTGCGCAACGGCGGCGTGAGTGCTCTGCGTCGCGCTCACATCGAGCCGCGCAACGTCGCTGAAGCCGAGCGGCTCGGCATTGGCCGCTGGATAATGGTCGAGTTGCGCGGCGGCAATGCCGAGCAAGTCGCCGAGCGGCTGTCACGGCTCCCGGAAGTCGAGGCGGTCACGCTCGACTACATCGCGTTCCCGGCCGTCGTCCCCGCTGATCCGCTCTACTCGATCCACTGGGGCCACAACAACACGGCGCAGATGCTGAGCTACAACTGGACCAACCACAACCACGAGACCGGTTCGCCGGTCGGCACGGTGGGTTTCGACGCCAACGCGCAGACCGCGTGGGACGGCACGCAAGGATTCGGATCCAGCTCGATCATCATCGGGATCATCGACAGCGGCGTGCAGGCCGCGCATCCGGACCTGCTCCAGGTGGCCGGTTTCGATTTCGGTGACAACGACTCCAACCCCGACGACAACTCGTCCCAGGCCGGGCACGGCACGGCCTGCGCCGGTGTGGCGGCCGGGCGCGCCAATTCCCTGGGAAGCGTCGGCATCGCGGCGGGATGCAGCATCATGCCGCTCAAGGTCGCGAACAGTGCCGGCACGATGACCTTCTCGTCGATCCAGAACGCGCTCATGTGGGGCGCGGACAATGGCGCCGACATCCTGAGCCTGAGCCTGGGGGCGGCGATCACCAGCGATCCCGCGACCGACAACGCGATCAACTACGCTTTCAATGCGGGCTGCGCGATCCTGGCCGCCACCGGCAACGAGAACAAGAGCACGATCAGCTACCCCGCCATCCACGCCAACGTCATCGGCGTGGGCGCAGCCTCGCCTTGCGGAGATCGCAAGCGCTCGAGCAGCCTCAGCTCCGAGGTCAATCCGGGCGTGAGCACCGATCCGAACGGCTACACCTGTGACGGCGAGCGCTGGTGGGGCTCGAACTACGGCGTGACCACCGCCGGCGCGGCCGGCGCGGTGGACGTCATCGCCCCGACCATTCTGCCCACCACCGACCGGCTCGGCGCCGCCGGCTACGATCCGAGCGACTACTCCAAGTGGTTCAACGGCACGTCGTGCGCCACGCCATACGCCGCCGGCGTGTGCGCACTGATCAAGTCGAAGAACCCGACCTGGACGCCTTCGCAGATCCGCACGCAGCTGCTGACCACGGCGCAGGACGTGACCAGCGTCGAGTCGGGCGCAGGCTGGGACCGCTACGCCGGCTACGGCATGGTCGACGCCGCGGCGGCAGTCGGCGGCGCACCGCCGACCGAACAGATCACGGTCACGTCCCCCAATGGCGGCGAGACGCTGACCGCCGGGACCACGGCCACGATCACCTGGACCTGGTCCGGCAGCATCAGCACGGTGAACATCGACTACTCGACCAACGGCGGCAGCACCTGGACCTCGATCGTCACCGGCACCGCCAACGATGGGTCGCACTCGTGGACGGTTCCTTCCACCGCGACCACGCAAGGGCGTGTGCGGGTGAGCGGCGGCACGGCCACCGACATGAGCAACGCCAACTTCACGATCAGCGTGCCGGGAGGCAGCTACGCCACGCTGCCCTACTCGACCGGTTTCGAGTCCGGTGCGCTCGATCAGTACTGGTTCACGGGCGTGACCGGCAACGGCCGGGTGCGGGTGCTCAACACCAACACGCCGCACAGCGGCACGTATCACATGGTGATGGATGACGCGGTGAGTGGCGGCTTCAGCCAGACCGAGGCCCGGCTGCGCCTCAACCTCGCCGGCCAGACCCAGGTGAACCTGACCTTCTGGTGGAAGGACTTCGGTGACGAGACTCACACGCAGGACGGCATCTACTTCTCGAGCAACGGCGGAAGCAGCTACGTGAAGGTCTACAGCCTGAATGGCGGCAGCTTCTCCGACAACACCTGGCGCACGTTCACGATCGATGTCGACGCGCTCGCCGCGGCCAACGGGTTGAGCCTGACCTCGACGTTCGTGGTCAAGTTCCAGCAGTATGACGACTATCCGATCACGACCGACGGCTTCTGCTTCGACGACATCTCGGTGACCGTCCCCTCCGGCGGCGGAGGCGCGATCACCGCGGAGAGCGAGTCCAACAACACGTCGGGCACGGCCGATGGGCCGGTGGGAACGGGCGTGGGCGTGAGCGGCAGCATCTCGACGTCTTCCGACCAGGATTACTTCTACTTCGACGTGAGCACGGCGGGGAACATCAACATCTCGCTCGCCATCGGCAGCTCGGCCGATCTGGACTGGTTCCTCTACAACTCCAGCATGGTCGAGGTCGCGCGCGGGTTTTCGACCGCCAACCCCGAGGTCGGCAACTACAACGCCGCGGCTGGGCGCTACTACCTCATGGTCGACGGCTACCTCTCGGCGGTGAGCGGCTACACGCTCACCGTGAATGGGGGTCTGGCGAACATCATCATCCCGGCGCAGAAGGCCGTGGCGACGCTGAACGAGGCGCCGCTGGTGTTCTTCCTCGGCCAGAATCGTCCCAATCCGTTCCGGGGGAACACGGCGATCGACTTTGCGCTCACCCGGCCGGGGCCCGTCGATCTGCGGATCTTCGACGTCACCGGCCGAGTGATGAAGACGCTGGTCGATCGTGAGCTCGGCGCCGGCAAGCACGGCATCGAGTGGCGGGGCGAGAGCGACGAAGGCGCCCGCGTGCCGCCGGGTGTCTACTTCTACCGGCTGGTGACGCCCGGCTTCACGCAGACTCGGAAGATGCTGCTGGCCCCCTGAAGCGCATTCATCCGGAAACACGAGCGGCGCGGGGATGATCCCGCGCCGCTCCTATTTCGAGAACCTCGTGGGTCAGCCCCCGCCCTTGATCCTCCGGAACTCGCGCACGAAGCTCCGGGCATCCCGCTCGGAAAACGACGACATGACGTCGTCGTGGTCGCAGAGATCGGTGTCTTCGAAGAGCGGCCTTCCGTCGCGCGAGATGAACTGCAGGCGCCCGTCCTCGTACCTCACGTCCCGGAGGTCGCGGATCCGGCACTCGAAGCTGTCGTCGATCATCTCCCGCACGGTGCCGGCCACCGCCGTGACGATCGCCCTTCCGAGCGCGTTGTCCTGCTCCTCCTTCTTGTCGCGCAGCTTGCGCTTCACCTTGTGGACCACCCAGTCGGAGAGCTGGACGGCCACCACCCGGTGGGTGAGCAATAGGGTGACCTTGCCGTCCTCGGTGGTGATCGCGAGCCGCGCATCGGCGACGTCCTGATGCTCGGCCCACCGGACGTAGTCGCTGGAGAAGTCCAGGGTCATCCCCGACCGGGCGGTGGTTGGCTGGAGGGTCAGGGACACAGTGCCCAGAAGGGCGGAAAGGACGAAGGGGGCAGTCTTCATGGTCGTCTCTCGAGGTCGAGGGGGGCGGCCGGGCTTGCGCTCTCTACGTCCCGTCCCGGAACGCGGTTGCAGGCCCACGGCCAAGTCGAGCAGAAAGACGAAGGCGCCCGGGAGTCAGGTGACTGCCAGGCGCCAGGATGGCCGTCTCAGAACCCGATCGCGAGTCCGGCCGACAGGCTCCAGAAGCTCGGGTCGACCTCTCCCGAAGGGATCTCGGTCGAGGTCTCGCCCATGAACACGTACCGGCCTTGCAGATCGAGTCCCACCATCGGCACCAGCGAGAAACGAAATCCGGCTCCGAGGTGGGTGCCGAACTGGACCTCGTTGCTGGCGGGATAGAGGTTGTTTTGGTACTCGATGCCCTGGAAGTAAGCACCCACACCAGCGCCGGCGTAGAGCATGGGGACAGGGCTCACCCAGGCCGACAGCGTCACCGGCACGGTCTTCATCTCGAAGGTCTCGCCCGCGAATTCCATCTCTTCACTGCGGTAGCCGGCCTGGAGCTCGAGCTGGGTGCGGGGCAGGAAGCCATTGCGCAGGGCGACCGCCATCATGGTGCGGTTCCCGTCGCCGTCCAAGGATTGGCTGATGCCGATCGAGGGCACGATCTGAATGGCGTGGGCGGGACGGGCGCCAAGCGAGACGATCGCGAGCACCAGCCCCATCCATGCGGACAGCGCAAAACGGTTGCAGGGCATTCCGACTCCTTCTTCGGCCAGGGGAGACCGATGGCGAGGATCAAGAGTCGTGCCTTCGAATTGGGCTTGGAAAACCTCGATGTCCGCGCGGCTGGGAGGTCGAAGGTCGTGCAGATTGCACGCCCGCCGTGCGGCGGGGACAGCCGTGGAGCTGTGGCGAGGCGGACGCGGGAGAGGCCGCTATGCCCGCTCGGCGGCTTCCGTGAAGATCCCGTCCACCTGATCGAAGGGCGCGGCGGCGGCGAGTCCGTCGAACGTCCCATCCCGGGCGATCTCGCGGGCGGCGGCCATGAATGCGCCCCAGGCGCTGCGGGCCAGACCCCCGCCGACGCTGATCCGCCGGACGCCCAGCGCCTCGAGCTTCGCGACCGTGCTGTGGTTGCTGCCCATCAGCACGTTCACCGGCTTCGGCGCGACCGCGCGGACCACCGCGTCGATCTGCTCCGCGGTCTTGATGCCGGGGGCGTAGAGACACTCGGCGCCAGCCTCCGCGAACGCCTTGAGGCGGCGCAGCGTGTCGTCGAGGTCGGGACGGCCGAACCGGAATCCTTCGGTGCGGGCGGTCAGCAGGACCCCGGTTCCGGCGAGCGCTTCATGAGCGGCCTTCACCCGCTCGACGGCGAGCTGGAAATCGAAGAGGGGCTTCTCCGCGTCGCCCGTCGCGTCCTCGATGGAGAGGCCGGAAATTCCGGTCGTCGCCGCGCGTCGCACGTTGGCGGCCACCTGCGAAGGCTCCACAGCGTAGCCGCCCTCGAAGTCGGCGTTGATGGGGATGGTCACCGCATCCGCGACCTCTTCGTAGTGCCGAAGAGCGTCCGCCAGCGGTAAGCGGCTGTCGGCGTAGCCTCGCGACCAGGCGAGACCGGCGCTGGTCGTCGCCAGCGCCTTGAATCCGACCGACTCCAGAAACCGTGCGCTGCCCACATCCCAGGGATTGGGGATGACGAAGCAGCCGGCTTCATGAAGGTCGCGAAAGGTCGCGTGCTTGGACTTTGGACCGGGCACGCGGCAAGGCTAGCTCATTCGACGAGCCTCAGCACGTACAACGTCCCGCCGCCCGACCCACCCCCCTCGCCGGGGGTGACATCGTTGACGAACTGCCCGGTGAGCGTGCCGTTCCCCGGAGGCCGTTGCTTGATGAAGAAGGCCGAGAATTTGATGATCCTCACGAACTTCTTGCCATTGACGTCGAAGGTCTCGATGACCGGCAGGGGAATGACGCGATTGCCGTTGCCGGCGTATTCGTCGTAGCAGATGTTCTGGCGCCGGTCGGTGTCCGCGTCGAATCGTGCCTGCATCCCCTGGCGGAAGGGGCCGACCTTGTTGCCGGGCTCGGTCAGGGTGAACTCCTGGCCTTCCTCCAGACAGCAGCCGTAGCCGTACTCCGCGTAGCAACGCACGGCGGCTCCGCCGTTGAGCCCGGTGCAGGGGCCCTCGTTGCACGGCGGATAGTCGAGCAGCTGGTAGTTTCCCTGCTCGCCTTCTCCCGATCCGACCTTGAGCTCGTAGTCCCTGCTGCAATCGGGATCGAACCAGCCCGAATTCGGCGGTTCGACCGGTCCCATGGGAACCAGCCCGTCGCAGGGCTTGGCCGCGGTGTCGGCTTCGGCGGTCGCGTCCGCCCTCATCTCCAGGTCGGTGACACCGATGGCGCGGGCGATGTAGGTGATGATGGACCCACCGGCGCCGATCTCTCGCCGCACGGTGACTTTCACCTGGAGCGGCTGCGGGAATTGGACGTCCGCCGGGTCGACCAGGACCGGAGTCGAGCCATCCTCGAAGGCCTTGTTGAGGGCTCCCGTCTCCAGCGCTCGCACGATGGCCGTGTCCGGATCGATGGTCCCGGTCTCGAGGTTGATGGCGGATGCGCCGGCGAGCGCGGCGGCGTCGGCGGCCCGCTGGAGCTGCGTTCGGGTCGCGACCAGCTTGGTGGCATCGACGGCCAGGCCCAGGAACCCGAGCAGGAAGACGATGAAGAACGCGAGATAAACGATGACGATGCCACGCTCGCGACGTGGCGGGGCGGAAGGGGGGGACATGTCCGGAATCCGAGCCGTTCCGTCGGCGGTTCGGGACCGGTTTGACCGGTCACATGGGCGATCGACTCATGGCGTCTGAAGCCTGAGACCGTGTGACCCTCGGCACAGCGGCGCAAGAATTCTAGAGAGATGCCAGATGGCTGTCCAAACAATTGTGCAATATGCCGTGCGCTTTGCTCAGGCCGGCTGTAGCTCGGACGCCTCGCGCTCGGTTTCTCTGCGGAGATGCGCACGCCACCACGCCTCCGCCTGCTCGTCTTCCCATGGAACGCACGGAATCGCCTTCAACCGCCTCTCGAGCTCGCGAGCGCCGGAGGGCCGTCGCTCGGGCTCCTTCTCCAGGCAGGCGAGGATCACGGCGTCGAGCTCGGGTGGAACCTGCTGGGATGCGTGACGGGAAGGCGGCTCGGGAGCCTCCTTGATGTGCTTCGAGACCACGTCGTAGAAGCTGGCGCCCTCGAACACCGAGTGGCCGGTGACGAGCCAGTACGCGACGCAACCGAGGCCATAGAGATCGGCACGGCTGTCCACCTCTCGCCCCAAGGCCATCTCGGGAGCCATGAACGCCGGAGTGCCGATCGCCTGCTCGGGAAGGGTGAGCCTGAGATCCGACGGCGGAGGGGCGATCTGGTGACCGACCAGCCCGAAGTCCAGGACCTTCACGAAGTCGAAGGTCTGCCCGCTGCGGCAAACGTAGATGTTGGCCGGCTTGACGTCCCGATGGATGAGGCCTTTGGCGTGGGCCTCGTCGAGCGATTGGCAGGCCTGCTTCAGCAGATGGATCACGCGGGCGGCCGGCAACGCGCCGAAGCGCCGCACCAGATGCTCGCAGTCCACGCCGTCGAGCAGCTCCATCACGTAATAGAAACGTCCCTCGTCGGTGACGCCGAAATCGTAGAGGCAGACCGTATGCTCGGAGGTCAACGACGCGGTGGTCTTCGCCTCGAGCTCGAAGCGCTTGAGCACCAGCCGCGCGGCTTCCGGGCTCGACGCGGCGATGGCTTCGGGGCGAATGAACTTGATGGCCGCCTCCCGGGCCAGGAACTGGTGTGTCGCCTTCCACACTTCGCCCATGCCGCCCTGCCCGAGCCGCTCGAGGAGCCGGTAGCTGCCGAGCTCGCGCGCCCGCGAGACGTCGGTCCCGAGGCGGAAGACGATCCGTGCGCCGACGTACGCCATCCCGAGGACGATCAGGTAGGGGAAGACGTGCATGAAGAAGAACATCATGGGAGGCATCTCGCTCCAGAGGTGGAGCCGGTCCACCGTGATGGCCACCACGACCGGCGCCGCCGACGCCGAGCCGAGAAGCGCGAGCAGGGCGCGTCCTGGAGCCGCCGGCACCACGATCGTGTAGAAGAGCATCCAGATCGCGACCCACGACGGCGACAGCACGTGGAAGACTTCCGGCGGCACGTTCTCGGGCACGTCGAGATACATGGCGAACGCGATCCCGTAACTCGCCGCCACCTGGAAGACGAGACCGACGTGGACCTTCGCTTCCGGAGTGAGGCGGGGGCTTCCGGCCAGGACCGCGACCAGGAGCCCGCCGAGGATCGAGAGCACCGTCGCCAACCACTCCGGACTCTGGAACCTCTCGGCGATGTGGCCCATGACCAGCGCTGGAACAGCGTCGGCCAGGAAGAACGCGGAGCAATAGACGATGGCGATGAGGCGCAGCCTCCGGGCGGCCTGCTGGAGGAGCTCGGGCGGCAGGCTGGACACGCGCGAGCTCGATTCCGCGCGTCCCTTCCGCGGCAGGAAGAGTGTCGCGCCGGCACCGGCTTCGAAACGCTTGCGTGTGGAGAAGAGAGCCATGTCCTCGATGCGTCTGGTCCGGATCGCTTGGGCCGGTTAGGTTAGCCCTAGTCGAACGAGGAGGAAACCATGCGCTTCGCCGATCGGGTCGTGGTCGTCACCGGGGCGGGATACGGAATCGGTCGCGGGATTGCCGAGGCCTTCGCCCGCGAAGGCGCCCATGTGGTGATCTCCGGGCGATCCACGGACAAGCTCGCCCAGGTCTCGGAGGCGCTTGCCTCCGGACCGGCGAAGCCACTGGTCGTGCCGGCCGACGTCAGGCTCGAAG
The DNA here is from genome assembly GCA_035712145.1 of Candidatus Eisenbacteria bacterium. Lineage (NCBI taxonomy): Bacteria > Candidatus Eiseniibacteriota > Candidatus Eiseniibacteriota bacterium. The sequence continues at coordinate 28,308 of DASTBI010000076.1, forward strand.
CGGACGTGGAGCGCCTGATCTCGACGACCACCCAGAACTTCGGACGGCTCGACGTCCTCGTCAACAACGCGGGAATCGCGGGTCCCACGGCACTGGCTCGGGATGTCTCCATCGCCGACTGGGAAGAGACGCTCCGCGTCAATCTCACCGGCGCGTTCCTGTGCGCGCGCCGCGCCTCGGCGGTGATGATCGAGGCCCGTCGCGGCTCGATCGTCAACATCTCCTCGGTGGCGGGACGGATGGGCTATCCGCTGCGCACGCCTTACGCGTCCTCGAAGTGGGGGATGATCGGACTGAGCCACTCGCTCGCGGCCGAGCTGGGACTCTTCAACGTGCGGGTGAATGCCGTCCTCCCGGGCTCGACCGAAGGCGAGCGGATCGAGCGGGTCATCGCCGCGCGCTCCGCCACCGAAGGCCGGACGCCGGAAGAGATCCGGCAGTGGTTCACCAAGGACATCCCGCTCCAGCGCATGGTGACCGCCGCCGAGGTCGCGAACGCCGTGCTCTTCCTGGCTTCCGACGACGCCTCGGGGATCACCGGTCAGGCGTTCAGCGTCTGCGGCGGTTTCACCATGCGGTGAGCTCGCGGACCTCGCGGCGGGACGCGGCGCTCCAGGGCATCCACTCGCATTCATCCGCCTCGCTCCATCCGCCGATCGGCGGCCCGGGTGGCGGATCGGGAGGAGCGTTCGGTGGCGCCCCGGCCAGCGAAGCCCCGGCGGGCCGCGACAGGAAGCGCTGGATGTCGCGCGACAGGGTGAGACCGAGCGCGCGATCCGACGCCGAGCCGCTCCGTCCCAGTCTCTTCGAGAGCCGCTCGAGGCTCTGCTCCAGCGCCGCACGCACCGCCGGTGTCTGTCTCGGCTCCGACGCGGCAATGATCAGCCGCCTCACGGCGACCGCCTGAGTCGTGCGCCGGATCTCCTGGAGCCTCGGCTTGCCGGGCGTCTCCGTGGCGAAGACCTTCCTCTCGATCGCGGCCAGCACGTCCTCGACGCCTGGAAACGCCGGGTCGCGGCGATGGAAGTCGACCAGGCGGGCGAGGCGCTCGGGCGGCAGCAGCGCCGCGAGCGTCATGTCGGATGCGGTCGCGGCGGCGCCGAGGGCGTCGAACACCGCTCCGGTGCGCGAGTCGAAGAGCTCACGGCGCGGCGGGTATTCCACCGACGGAGGGAGCAGCCGGGCGATCAGCGGATCCGGGAGGTCCAGAGCCTGGGGCTCGATCGTGGTGAGCACGGCGTCGAGAGCGGCGCGCTGTCGCGCCGGCGGCACGGGTGTGGTGAGCGATTGCGCGTCACCTTTCACGGCGTAGCTGTAGTCGACGCCGCCGATCGACTTCGCCGCGGCGTCGAGCTGATAGCGGTGGTGGAAATAGAGCGGCGCGAGCACTTCAGCCAGTCCGCCGAGGGGCGCGCCGGCCGGCAGGTTGCGCTCGCCGAACCGGTCGAGGGCGATCCGCCGCACGGTCATCGCCTGCTCGAGACCCGCGATCGCGTCGGCGCCGTTGTCCCACATCGCGGCCAGCGGGTGAGCGGCTCCGGCCGGGCGCGTGTCGGGATCGGTCACGTAGCGATATCCGAGCTGGGCGTTCTCCCGAAGAATGGCTTCGAGCCCGGCTCGCTCGTCCTCGCCCGGAGGGAACTGCGCATAGGCGTACAGCACCTGCCGCAGGTCCCACAGGCCCGCTCCCGAGGCATAGGCGCGCGAGAAGTCGAGCGTGCCGTCGGGCCGCACGGCGATCATGGGCGCGGGATAGTCCATCACCGAGGCGCGGCCTCCGTAGGTGCTGGCGGCGAAGTTGTGGTTGAAGCCCAGCGTATGCCCGATCTCGTGGGCCGCGAGCTGACGGATGCGCGCCAGGCTCAGCTCCACCGGATCGTCCGGAGCTCCGCTGCCGGTCTTCTCGGCGCCGGCCAGACCTTCGAAGATCAGGCGATCCTGGCGAATCCGCAGCGATCCCAGCACGACGTGACCTTTGACCATCTCGCCGGTACGAGGATCGATCACCCCGCCGCCGTAGGACCACCCTCGGGTGGCGCGATGCACCCACTGGATGACGTTGTAGCGAACGTCGAGCGGACTGACGTCCGCCGGCAACAACTGGACCTTGAACGCGTCGATGAACCCGGCGGCTTCGAACGCCCTGGCCCACCACGAGGCGCCTTCGACCAGCGCGCTCCGGATCGGCTCCGGCGCGCCCGAGTCGACGTAGAAGACGATCGGCTTCTTCACCCGCGAGTGCTTCGCGCCGGGGTCGACTTTCTCCAGCCGATGGCGCACCAGCCACCGCACCTCGAGGTCCGAGGCGATGGGCTGTGCGTAATCGGCGAAGACCACCTCGAACGAGCCGGATCTTGGATCCCATGCTCGCGGGCGATACCCGTCGTCGGGCAGGCGAACCAGCGACTGATGCTGGACGATCGTGACGGCCTGAGGCGTGGGCGCGGTTGCGCGTACCTCCCTTCCCGGCTCGTCGCCGGCGAAGGTGAGGACGGTTTCGAACTCGAGGTTGTCGGGGAAGCTCGGACACTGAGTGGGATCGAGCGCGCTGCGATCCTTGTCGAGGCTGAAGCTGCCCTGATTCGTGGTCTTGAGCGTGGCCACGACCCCGTGCGCATCGCGCAGCAGGAACGGCGTGAAGTCCACCAGCAGCCGGCCATCCGGCGCCTCGGCCGCGATCTCGGCTCCCCACAGAACCGATGCGGCGAACGACTCCTGCACCGCGCGCACCTCGAGGCTGTCCTTCGATTGCGCGCGGTACCGGAGATTCGGCTGCTCGAGGAGCACGCGCGCGCCCACGCGGCGGAAGACGACCACCCGCGTGTCCCCCCACTGTCCGCGATCGAGCCCCACCGGATTCGAGCCGAGTCCGGTGCGGATGCCCTCGAGGTAGAGGAAGCGTCCGCACTCCGATCGCGGCCCCGATGGCTTGGGAAGCTCGAGGAAGAGCTTGCCGGCCTTGGCATCGAGCCAGCTGGTGAGCAGCCCGTCCCGCCGCACCGCCGACTTGGTCTTGGCGGCGAAGGATGCGGGCACGCTCGTTCGCGTGGCGGCGTGCGCCGACACGGCGAGCGAGAGCCACAGTGCCGCGCACATGGTTCGTGTGAAGGCCGCGCGTGGAGCGGCGAGATCAGCCATGGGCCTCGCTGGAATTCGGAGCATCGAGCGTGTGGACCGGAGCGAGCGGCGGAGAATAGTCGGTGGCGCGCCAACGGTCTAGGCGCGGCGCCGAGAGACCGGATCACCTTTTCACTGGCAATGTCCCTGATCCTAGGCATCATCGAATGGAGATCGCGCCATGCGCCGGCGCCGAGGCCGAACCCAGGAGGTCCCCGTGCGGTGGGCAGGCGGAAGGCGCAGTGGGAATGTCGAAGATCGCCGCGGAATGGGAGGCGGCCGCCTCGCGATCGGCGGGGGAGTGGGAGGGCTCGTCATCCTCCTTCTGGCGATGCTCTTTGGCGCCGACCCGCTCGCACTCCTTCGCCAGGTCCAGAACGATCCCACCGTCCTCCAGACGCCCGGTCAGCCGGGGGCTCCGGGCCAGGGGATCCCCGACGAGGCTCGTGAATTCATCTCGGTGGTGCTGGCCGAGACCGAGGACGTCTGGCACGAGCAGTTCCGCAGGATGGGGCGTGAGTACGCCGAGCCCCGCCTGGTGCTGTTCACCGACCAGGTGGAGTCTGCCTGCGGAGTCGCCGGAGCGTCGGTGGGCCCCTTCTATTGTCCGAGTGACGATCAGATCTACCTCGACCTCGGCTTCTTCGAGCAGCTCGAGCGGCTCGGTGGTCCGGGAGACTTCGCTCAGGCCTACGTGGTGGCTCACGAGGTCGGTCACCACGTCCAGGACCTGCTGGGCATCACCGACCAGGTCCATTCGCTGCAGCGGCAGGTGAGCCGTGAGGAGGCCAACCAGCTCTCGGTGCGCGTCGAGCTCCAGGCCGACTTCTTCGCCGGAGTCTGGGCCCATCACACGGAGCGCATGTCCCAGATGATCGAGCCGGGAGACATCGAGGAGGCCCTGCAGGCGGCGAGCGCCATCGGCGACGACCGGCTCCAGCGCCGCTCGCAAGGCTACGTGGTGCCCGACGCCTTCACGCACGGAAGCTCCGCGCAGCGAGTCGCGTGGTTCCGCCGCGGCTACGAGACCGGCGATCCGGCGCAGGGGGACACCTTCGGGGAAGGCTCCCTCCAGTAGCTTCAGGCCCTTTCGCTGAACCGTTCCATCCGGCCTCGAATACCGTATCCTGTCCCTCCTCTATGCCAGCGCCAGGAACCCCAGCCACCATCGAGCGGATCGCTCACTATCGTGTCACCCGCAAGCTCGGCGAAGGGGGCATGGGGGTGGTCTATGCCGCCGAGGACGAGCGACTCGGCCGCAACGTCGCGATCAAGATGATCCGGGCCGGGGTCGCCGATCCCACCGCGCGCGAGCGTCTCTGGCGCGAGGCGCGGTCCGCGGCCGCGGTCAACCATCCGAACGTCTGCCAGCTCTACGAGGTGGGTGACGCCAACGGCGAGCTCTATCTGGCGATGGAGCTGCTCGAAGGCGAATCGCTGGCGGAGCGAATCTCCCGCGGCCCGCTGATGGTCTCGGAAGCCGGCCACGTCGCGCTCGCGATCCTGGATGCGCTCGCGCCGCTCCATCGTCAGGGGGTGCTGCACCGCGATCTCAAGCCTTCCAATGTGTTCCTCACGCCTCTGGGCGTGAAGCTGCTCGACTTCGGTCTGGCGGGATCGATCAGCGGCATGGGCGGTCCCACGAACCTCACCCGCTCCGACATGGTGGTGGGCACGCCTCACTACGTCTCGCCCGAGCAGCTCGAAGGCCGCGAGGTCGATGGCCGCGCGGATCTGTTCGCGGTCGGCGCCGTGCTCTACGAGATGCTGTGCGGGCGCCAGGCATTCCCTGGCCAGACCGTGGCGCAGATCTTCAATGCGATCCTGCGCGAGGAGCCCCCGCAGCTCGGTGGTTCCGAGGCCGTCGCCAGCCTCGAGCGCGTGCTGCGCCGCGCGATCGCCAAGCGGCCCGAGCGCCGCTATCCCACGGCCGAGGCCATGGCCATCGAGCTGCGCGCCGCACTCCTGCTGGCCGGATCGTCGGGAAGCACGATGCGAGCGCAGCCGTTGCATCGCCTCCTGGTGCTCCCATTCCGGATGCTGAGGCCGGACGAGGACATCGAGTTCCTGGCTTTCAGTCTTCCGGACGCGATCTCGAATTCGCTTTCCAGCCTCGACTCGGTCGTCGTGCGCTCCAGCATGGCCGCCGCGCGGCTCAAGCTGGAGGACCTCGACCTGGCGGAAGTGTCGACCAAGGCCGACGTCGACATGGTGCTCACCGGAACGCTGCTGCGAGCGGGAGATCAGCTGCGCGTCGCCAACCAGCTGGTCGACGCTCGGGACGGCTCGGTGATCTGGTCTCAGACGTCGCAGGTGTCGATGGGCGACATCTTCCAGCTCCAGGACGGTCTCACGCGCCGCATCGTCGAATCGCTGCCGGTGCGTCTGAGCGCGCACGACGAGAGCGCGCTGCGGCGCGACGCGCCGCGGCACCCCAAGGCCTACGAGCTCTATCTGCGGGCCAACCGGCTCGGGCAGCAGGCGTCTCAGTGGGGCATGGCGCGCGATCTTTATCTCGAATGCCTGGATCTCGACGCCGACTTCGCTCCGGCCTGGGCCGGCGTCGGGCGGCTCTACCGGATCCTCGCGCTCTATGCCTCCGACGAGCCCGATGCGCTCTACGAGAAAGCGCAGCAGGCCTTCCAGAAGGCGCTCGAGCTCAGCCCCGACCTGCCCATGGCTCACCACCTGTTCACCAATGTCGAGGTGGACCTGGGACAAGCGCAGCAAGCCATGGTTCGATTGCTCAAGCGCGCCGCCAGCCATCCCACCGACGCCGAGCTGTTCGCGGGGCTGGTCCAGAGCTGCCGCTATTGCGGCCTGCTCGACGCGTCGATCGCGGCCTACGAGCACGCATTCCGTCTCGACAAGACCGTGCGCACCAGCGTCCACCACGCCTATCTCATGCGCGGCGACTACCAGACGGCGATCGACACCGACATCGAGGACATGCGCCACGTGACCTTCGTGGCCCTGGACATGTCGGGAAGGCGGGAAGAGGCGGTGCAGATGGCCAGGGAGATCGAAGCCAAGCCGCTGCCCGCCATGCTGCGGTCGTTCGTGGAGCTGACGCGGGTCCAGTTCGAAGGCAGGAACGAGGAGGCCGCCGCCATCCTCCGCGAGCTGGTGCCGAAGTTCTCGCTGCGCGACCCGTGCTCCAAGTTCTACGTGGCGCGCCAGCTCTCCGCGGTGGGAGAGCACTCGCAGGCCATGCGCCTCCTGGGTGACGCCGTCGACGGGGGCTTCTCCGCGTTCGAGTTCATGACACGGGATCCCTGGCTCTCGCCGCTCCGCGGAACCGAGGAGTTCCGCTCCATCCTGCGCCGCGCCGAGCTGCGCGAGCGCCAGGCGCGAGCCGCCTTCATCGAGGCGGGCGGGGAGCGCGTCCTCGGGATTGCCTGACAGCAGCGGCGCGGACCCGTGAGGATCCGCGCCGCGATGGTTCCAGGTGAGATCGAGATCAGGCCGCCAGCGCCTGCTCCTCGTCTTCCTCGTCGTCTCTCTCGATGGCGATCGCGTCGTGCACGTCGGCGGTCATCTTCCGCTCGTCGCGCAGCCCGTCGATCATCGCTTCGGCCTGCTTGAGCAGGAACCGCAGCGAGCCGGTCTTCTCGACGGCCTGATCGACCATCGCCTTCTGCCCTTGCAGCGCCTCCAGGCTCGAACGGACGTCGGCCAGGAGCCCTTCGGCCCGGGCCAGCCGCTCCTCGGCCTTGCTCATCTGCCGCTCGCGCTCGTCCAGGCTGCTGGTGGTCTCGTGGATGTCCTTCAGCCGCCCGCGCAGCTCGTCCAGCAGCTCGCGGCTCTCGGCCACCTCGCGATGCGCCGAGGTGATCGAGCGGACGTCCTCGAAGGTCTTCTCGGCCATGGCGAACATCCGGCCGAAGTCGGACTGGATGGTGCGCACGGTGTCCTGGCGAGCCGCGATCTGTTCCAGTGAGCGCGTGACCTCTTCGTCCACGCGCTCCCACTTCGCCAGACGCTGCTCGAACTGGCCGAGCTTCTGGTCGACGATCTTGAGGCTCGAGACCCGGTCCTCGATCTGCGCCGCCATCTGCCCGACGCTCGTCGCCCGCTTGCCCGCGGTCTCGAGCGCTTCGGCCAGCTCCTTGGAGATCGTGTCGAGCTCTTCCGCCGAGGTCGCGGCGTCCTGGCGGAGCTTGGACGCCTGCTGCAGCTTGGAGATCGCCTCTTCGAGCGCGCTCTCGCGCTGCTCGATCTCGGCCTTGAGCGTCTCCGAGCGCTCGGCGAGGTTCTCGACCGTCTCGCAGCGCTTCTCGAAGGCCGCGACGGCTTTGCCCAGCACGTCCGTCTGCCGGCCGGCCTGCTCGACGCCTGAGGTCACGTCCGCGATCGTGCGGCTCAGCCGCTCGGCTTCCTCGGAGTACTCGGACAGCACGTTGAAGCGCTGCTCGGCCGCCTCCATGCGCTGCTCCAGGGACTGGCCGCGCTCGTCGAGCCGGCTGCACAGCGTGGTCACCTCGCCGAGGCGGTTGTGCAGCTCCTCGACCACGTGCTGGCGGGTCTCGATCGACGACATGTGCTCCTGGATGCGATTGGTCTGCGACTGCACCTGATCCAGCGTCGGCGTCAGGCTCTGCAGCGAGATGACTTGCTGGCGCAGGCTGCTCAGGGACTGCTCGACCGAGATCAGCCAGTTCCGGGTGTCCGACTGGCTCTCACGCATGCGCCCGATCTCGGCCTGCGTGTTCCTGGATTGCTCGAGCGCGTCCCGCACCATGGCCGTCGAGCTGCCCAGGCGGTCGATCTCCTTGAGGATGGCCTCGACCGCAGGCCGCGACTCCTCGATGCGGGCCACTTTGGCGCTCAGGTCATGAGCCGTGGCGCCGGCCTCGTCCAGATCGCGACGCAGTGCCGGCAGCTTCCTCACGTCCTCGTCGATGCGGCTCGTTTCATCGAGCAGCGTCTGGACCTGCGTGCCGAGCGCGTGGGTCTGCGCGTTGAGCTCGGCCACGGTCTGGCTGGCTTCGCGCAGCCCCTGATAGCGGTTCTCGAAGTCCGACAGGGCGCCACGCAGGTCGGCCACGCGCTGGCTGACCGACTCGAGTCCCTTGCTCTCGAAGTCGAAGCGCTCGATCGTGTTCTTCATCTCGTCCTGCGCCGAGGTGAGCTCGTGCCGGATGATGCCGGTCTGCTCCTCGGTCTGCCGCTGGAGCTGCGAGATCTGGCTGGAGCGGTCGAGCACTTCCTCGTGGAGCGAGCGCAGCGCGGCCAGCGCCTCGTGCATGGTGGTGAGGCTCTTCTCGTTCTCGTGCTGTTGGCGCACGCCGGCGTCGATCTGCCTCATCGCTCGATCCAGGCTATCGGCCTGCGAAAGGGCGCGCTCGACGGCCTCCGACTGGGCCTCGAGGGCGGACGTCTTCTGGGCCAGCGAGTCGGCCGTTGCCTTCATGCTGCCGAGCTCGCGCTTGACCTCGTCCACCGTGTGGCGGACGCCGTCCATCCCGCGCATCGACTGCTCGACGCCGATGATCCGGCGCTCCTTGTCCTGGAGGTCCCGGCCGAGGTCGTCGCGGCGCCGCTCCATCGCCTCCATCTTCGACATCGCGAGCTTGTGCGCGTCCATCAAGCGCTCGTGCTGCTCGCGCAGGCGGCCCAGATGCTCCGAGGTGCCCTCGACCTGCGAGCGGACCTGGTCGGCCTCGCCGTGGATCAACGAGAACGGCTTCTCCACTTCGAGGAAGCTCTCGAGACGCTCGCGCAGGTTGACGGCCAGGTCGACCTTCTCGCTCAGCTCCTCGAACACGGCGCGGATCGTGGAGGAATCCTGCAGCACGGTCTTCATGGCCTCTTCCGTGCGATTCTGCTCGTCGACCAGGGTCTGTGCGCGCTCGCTCAGCCCCTGAATCTGCTCGGTGACGTTGGTGATGGTATCGAGATGCGGCTCGACCTCGCGCAAGCGGGCCACGACCGCTTCCACGGCGGTGCTCGCCTTGGTGATCGGGTCGCCGAGATCGTGCAGGGTGTCCGCGGCCGAGTGAGACGTCTCGAGAAGCTTCGCGAACGCCTCGCGCTCGGCACGCATCTCCTGCAGGAGCGCGCGCATGTCCTCCGCGAGTTCGCGATCTTTGGTACCGTCGCCGAACAGATTCTTGAGAAGGGCCATCGTACGCTCCCTGTAACGCGCCGACCGTTCGGCCGGATCGAGCCGCCGGACCTGCTGCGCGATGTGGGTAAACGCTTCCCGTGCCCTGGACGCGGGAAGCTGGGTTCGTCTCGTGCGGGCGTCGCTCAGTGCAAGAGGCAGGCCCTTTCGGCCTGGCGACCGGCAGAAGCCCGAAGGCGGTCTCGATCGAGGCTCACCGCGCGCGGCCAATGCCTTGAAACAGTGGAAGTTCCCGGGGACCGCCCGCCGCTCTCGAGTCCGGTCTTCTGACCGCCGAAGAGCCTCGAAAGCCCCGACCCAGCTCGGACGGCCGCCCACAATTCAGGCACGAGGGGACGGTCATTGGCCGGCGCCGATCCGGCGTCCGAGAAGGTCCGGCTCACGGCGGTCGAGCTTCGAGAAACGGCGAGGGTATCGCGCGCGCCCGGGGCTGAGTGCTTTTCCCCAGTGCGGGCGCGCATCCCCACGATGAGGTCTCGTTCATCGATCGCGGACTCGGAATTCCAGGCATCCTGCGACGCACGCCGCGCCGTCTCGGCCACGCGCACGCTGTCAACCCGTTCGCCGCGAACGCGGTGCCGCTTCGGATGCGTTTCCCCAGGAGAACGTTCGCGGCGTGGCATGCCGGTTGCGCTTGCATCGCGGCGACACCGGGGGTGAATGGACGTCGTCCCCACGCAGACCGACATTCATCCCATCGGGGTGGCATCTACGCTGTCTGGGCATGACCCGGGCGCGCGCTCCGGGAGCACGACATCCATGCCACGCTCCTCTCGTCTCTCGCTGCAGCTGGCTCTCGCGACGGCGCTGTTCGTCTCCTTCGCGACGCCTTCACTGGCCCAGACTCCAACGGTCTCCACCGACAAGGAGGACTACGTCCCCGGCGAGATCGTCCACATCTCGGGCAGCGGCTGGCTTCCCGGCGAGACCGTGATGATGATCCTGTTCGAGACGCCGGAAAACCCGGACGTTCGGATGCTGACCGCCGTCGCGGACTCATCGGGATCCTTCACCAACGAGGAGTTCTCGCCCGTCGAGCGCGACATGGGTGTCACGTTCACGCTCGTGGCGACGGGTCAGACCTCGGGATGGACCGCCCAGACGGTCTTCACCGACGGACCCAAGGTGGGTTCGGTCAGCGTCGGCTCTCCGTCGACGTCGCAGCTCTGTCCTGGCTCGACCGTCACCTATTCGGTGACCGTCCAGCGCGGCACCGGTCCGGGATCGAGCGGCAACTTCAACGCCGCCCTGACGGTGCCGAGCGGCCTTCCCGCCGGGGTCACGGCCTCGTTCTCACCGGGCTCGCTGCCGTTTCCGCCGGGCCAGAACACGAACGGCTCCACGCTCACGCTGACGTCGACGAGCGCGACGCTCAAAGGGGAGGTCTCGTTCACCGTACGCGCCTCCAACAGCGCAATGGACTTCGCGGAGGGCGCTGGATCGCTGACCGTGGACACTCAGGCCCCTACGGCGAGCGCGCCGGCCACGAGCACGATCGCGGTCGGACCGAGCTGCCAGGCGGTGATCCCCGATCTGAGGTCGACAGTCGTGCGGTCCGACAACTGCACGCCGTCCGGCTCGCTCATCGTGACGCAGAACCCCGGCGCCGGCACGATGGTCGGCTTGGGCACGACGGTCGTCACCTTCACCGTGAAGGACGCGCTGGGCAACGAAGCCTCGACGTCCACGAGCGTCAGCGTGGTCGACCAGACACCGCCGTCGGTCGCGCTGCTCGGAGCCAATCCGGTGGTCCTCGAGGCGGGAGCGGCCTATGCCGAGCCGGGCGCGAATGCCACCGACAACTGCGCGGGCGCGCTGCCGGTATCGGTTTCGGGCGCGGTCAATACCAGCCAGCCGGGCTCGTACACGCTGACCTATACGGCCAACGACGGGAACGGCAACTCGGCGAACGCCACCCGCACGGTGAACGTGGTCGACACCACCGCGCCTGTGATGGCACTGAACGGCGGGACTCCGGTCACGGTCGAGTGTCACACCAGCTTCAATGACCCGGGTGCTCTGGCCACCGACATCGTCGACGGTGATCTCTCCTCGGCCATCCAGGTCTCCGGCTCGGCCGACGTGAACACGCCGGGCAGCTACACGGTGGTCTACAGCGTCACCGATGCCCACGGCAACGCCGCGAACATCAGCCGCACCGTGAACGTGGTCGACACCACCGCGCCGGTCATGGCCCTCCACGGTGAAAGCGCCATGACGGTGGAATGCCACACGAGCTTCACCGATGCCGGCGCCACCGCGGCCGATCTCTGCGCGGGCGACCTTTCAGCCGCGATCCAGGCCGCCGGCTCGGTGGATGTGAACACGCCGGGCAGCTATGCGGTGGTCTACAGCGTCACCGATGCCCACGGCAACTCCGCGAATGTCAGCCGCACCGTGAACGTGGTCGACACCACCGCGCCGGTCATGGTCCTCCACGGTGAAAGCGCCATGACGGTCGAGTGCCACACGAGCTTCACCGACCCTGGCGCCACCGCGACCGATCTCTGCGCGGGCGATCTGTCAGCCGCGATCCAGGTCTCCGGTCTGGTCGATGTGAACACCCCGGGCACCTACACGCTGACCTACCAGGTGAGCGACGGAATCAACACGTCGAGCATCGGCCGCACCGTGAACGTGGTCGACACCACCGACCCCATCCTGGCCCTGAACGGGGCGAGCCCGATCACCGTCGAGTGCCACACGAGCTTCACTGACCCTGGCGCCACCGCCAGCGATCTCTGCGCGGGCGATCTTTCGGGCGCGATCCAGGTTTCCGGCTCCGTGGACGTCAACACCCCGGGCACGTACACGCTGATCTATCAGGTGAGCGACGGATTCAACACGTCGAGCATCAGCCGTACCGTGCACGTGGACGACACCACCGACCCGGTCCTGGCGCTGAACGGGACGAGCCCGGTGACGGTCGAGTGCCATACGAGCTTCAGCGATGCCGGCGCCACGGCCAGCGACCTCTGCGCGGGCGATCTGTCGGGCGCGATCCAGGTCTCCGGTCTGGTCGATGTGAACACCCCGGGCGCCTACACGCTCATCTACAGCGTCAACGACGGGCACGGCAACTCGGCGGCTCTCAGCCGCACGGTGAACGTGGTGGACACGATCGACCCGATCCTCACGCTGATCGGGGCGACCGAGGTGACGGTCGAGTGCCACGCCACCTTCAGCGATCCCGGCGCCACGGCGAGCGATCTCTGCGCCGGCGACCTCTCGAACGTTATTCAGGTTGCCGGTCTCGTGGACGTGAACACGCCGGGCCGCTACGCGCTGGTCTATCAGGTGAGCGACGGGTTCAACTCGTCGAGCGTGAGCCGCACGGTGAACGTCGTCGACACCACCGACCCGGTCCTGGCTCTGAACGGGACCAGCCCGGTGACCGTCGAGTGCCATGCGAGCTTCACCGACCCCGGCGCCACGGCCAGCGATCTCTGTGCCGGCGACCTTTCGAGCGCCATTCAGATTTCGGGATCCGTGGACGTCAACACCGTCGGGACCTACACGCTCAGCTACAGCGTCAGCGACGGCCACGGCAACTCGTCGAGCATGAGCCGAACGGTGAACGTGCTGGACACCACGGCGCCCACGCTCAGCGTCCCCGCGGCCATCCGCGCGTCGACCGGCACTTCGGCGACGGTGTGCGGAGCGGTCGTGCCGCTTGCCAGCCTCGGCGAAGCCAGCGCGATCGACGCCTGTGCCGGCGCGCTCTCGGTCGAGCGGATCGGCGTTCCCGACGGCGGCCTGTTCCCGGTTGGGACCACCACGATCACCTACAAGGTCGCCGATCCCAGCGGAAACGTGGCCACGGGCACGCAATCGGTGCTCGTCGTGGACGAGACCGCGCCCACGATCACCTGCCCGTCCAACATCGTGCAGGTGGTCGATCCCGGTCAGTGCGCGGCCGTCGTTCGCTACGCGATCACCGTGAACGACAACTGTCCCGGAGCAACCTTCACCGCGACTCCGGCATCCGGCTCGTCGTTCGCCATGGGAAGCGCGACGTCGGTGACCGTGACGGCCACGGATGCCGCGGGCAACACCGCCACGTGCAGCTTCGACGTCCAAGTCGTGAACCCGGCGCCGGTCGTCACCATCAGCTCCCCGGCGAGCGGATCGGTGTTCCCGGTCGGGAGCCCGGTGAGCTTCAACGGAACGTTCACGGACAACGCCGGCGACACTCATGCCGCGCAGTGGGTGCTCGACGGCAAGACGCTCCCCGGGGTGGTGGACGAATCCGCCGGCTCGGCCAGCCTGACCTACGCGTTCCCGAACGCGGGCGTCTACGCGGTCACCCTGATCGTCATGGATCAATGCGGTGGATCCGGAACGGCGACCGAAGTCGCCGGCCTCACCGCGATGGTGGTGGTCTATGACCCGACCGCCGGCTTCGTGACCGGCGGCGGCTGGATCCAGTCTCCGGCCGGCGCCTATCGGCCGGACACCACGATGGTCGGCAAAGCCAACTTCGGCTTCGTCTCCAAGTACAAGAAGGGCCAGACCACTCCGTCCGGTGAGACCGAGTTCCAGTTCAAGGCCGGCAACCTCAACTTCCATAGCCACGGCTACGAGTGGCTGGTGGTGGCCGGCTCCAAGGCGCAGTTCAAGGGATGGGGCTCCGTCAACGGCACGGCCGATTACGGGTTCCTGCTCACCGCCCTGGACGGCCAGGTCCTGAACGACAAGGCAGTCGACAAGTTCCGCATCAAGATCTGGAAGCTCGCGGATGGAGTCATCGTCTACGACAACCAGTTCGGCGCGGCGGATTCGAGCGGACCGTCCACCGCACTCGGCGGCGGGTCGATTCAGATCGTGACCAACGCCAACGCCAACCGCGCTTCACTGATGGCCGATCCCGGAGCGGATCGGTCCGGCGAGCGGCCCAGCCTCGCGCTGGCGCCGGCCATGCCGAACCCGTTCCGCTTCTCGACCATGCTGCGCTTCAGCCTCGGCGAGCGGAGCCGCGTGACCGTGACGGTCTACGACGCGGCGGGACGAGAAGTGGGCCGCCCTCTGGACGATGACGTGGCCGCGGGCTCACACGCCGTCCGCTGGCCGGGCAAGGGCCCGTCTCCGAGCTCCGGCGTCTACTTCGTACGCATGACCGCCATGTCCGCATCGGGCCAGCGGTTCGTGAAGCAGCAGTCCCTGGTGCTGGTCCGCTAGGACGGCGCCGGGCAGGGAAAGGTCTCGGGGGACGAGACCCGAGGGGTGAAGCGGCAGGAGTCCCCCGCCGATAACCCCTCACTCGGAGGTCGGAGGGCGGCCGTGGCGCGACCGCCCTCGCTCCGAAACCAAGGAGGGTTCATGAGGCGCGCGCTGCTGTTCACGTTGCTCATCGCCACTCTCGGGACCGGGAGTGCCTTCGCTCAGTCCGATCTCGGAATGAAGAGCGTCGGCGTGGCGGCCGGATACGTCAGCCCCGAGGACCTCGACGGCACGTTCAGCATCGGTGTCTTCGCGGACCACGGCACCATCGTCCCCAATCTCGGCCTCGAGTCGCGCATCGACTTCTGGTCGACGTCCGAGGAAGCGTTCGGGACCGAAGTCTCGATTCGCGACATCGCGATTGGCGCGCGCACCAAGTACTACTTCGAGGTGGCGCATCCTTCACTGCGGCCATTCGCCGGCGCCGGGCTGGCGCTCCACCTGCTGCACGCCGAGGTCACGATTCCGGCGATGCCGGGCTTCCCCGAGCAGAGCTTCGACGATTCGGAGACCAAGCTCGGCCTCGACATCGGCGGCGGCATCAACATGCCGATGAATCCGCGCTGGGACTTCAACGGCGAGCTGTGGTACGGCATCGTCAGCGACGTGGGACAGTTCTCGCTCCGGGCCGGGTTCGGCTACAAGCTCGGCTCCTGAGCGCCGCTCGACCGTGAGGGCCCGGCCCTACCAAGGCCGGGCTCTCAGCGTTTCGCGGTCGAGATCCCCTCGAGCACTCGTGCCAGGGGAACCGGGGGGTCGACTTTGAAGAGGAGCTGCGCGCGCTGGTCCAGACCCGCCGCGAAGGTCACCCAGTAGTTGCCTGCGGGCACGTCATTCCCGAATCGATCGAGACCATCCCACCGCACCTGATTGATGCCGGGAGGCCGCTTGGCCGCCAGCAGGGTCTGCACCGTGTCTGCCGCCAGAGTCAGGACCTGCAGGGAGACATTCAAGGATTCGGGAATTTCGAAATAGATGGTGGTCGCCGTCTCGACGGGATTGGGGATCGGCAGCAGATCTCCGTATGAGACGAGCCGGAGCGTGTCGCCCACGTGGAGGTCGGAGGAAACCACCGTGAGCACGGCGCTGAGGTCGCTGACCGACGGGATGAGCGTGGTGCGGGTCTGATAGGCGCCGGGGAGGAGCCCCGAAAAGGAATAGGCCCCGTCCGTGGTCATGGCCTGCGCAACCACGGTGGACCCGCTCAGGAGGTCGACCGGGATGCCGTCCGCGTCGCGGACCACCTGGGTGCCCGCGAAGGTCCCCTGCGCGTTGACCCGGTAGCCCGTCAGGGTCACGTGGCCGCGCATGGTGTGGCGGCCCGGCGCAGGGCTGACGGGGTCGTCCTCCGCCCCACAGGACGCGAGCAGTGAGAGGGCGGCAATGCCCCATGGTACGAAGCGCAAAGGCCTCACGAGGTGCTCCTTAGCCCGGTGCACTGGAAGTCTCCATCGGGCGGGGGGCTCGTTCAAGGAAGTTGGCGGCTCGGCCAGCCGCCGGGCGGGAGAGGGGGGGCGCGAAACCCGGCCTGTTTCAGACCTCGACAATGCCCGTGCAGAGTGCGTATTCTGCCCTTCGCATCCCCACAGGGTGGCCGAAATCGTGGGTCCCACATCGCCGGCGGCCAACGCGCCTCGTCGCCGCGAAATCTCTCCAAACCCACGGGATTGCCCGGCAACTCCAGGCATGATCACGCATGTCCTGAGCCCGACGCAGGAGACCAGCCATGAGAGCCGCGACCGATCTGCACGCGAACGGAGGTGTGCGCGTGCACATCGACGGCGATCGCTCCATCGTCTCGGCTCGGCAGCGCGGCCGAGCTCTCGCGCTCGGCCTGGGCTTCACCAAGGGAGGCGCGACGTTCGTGGTCACTGCCATCTCCGAGCTGGCCCGCAACATCCTGCTCTATGCCAGCGAGGGCGAGATCGAGCTGCATCCGGTGGAGCGGACCGGCAAGGAAGGACTCGAGATCATTGCACGGGACCGCGGACCCGGAATCGAGAGTGTTCGACGGGCACTGGAAGACGGCTACTCCACGTCCGGCCGCCCCGGCCTGGGTCTGCCCGGCGTGCAGCGCCTGATGGATGAGTTCCAAGTGGTCTCGGCGGGTGAAAATGGGACCGAGATTCGAGTGGTGAAGTGGAAACGTCCCTAGACCTCGAATCCCGCTGTGTCACGGCCCTGCGCGCTTACCTGGAGGGCGCCGGGGAGTCCTCCCTTCATGAGGCCTACGAGCTGGGGCGGGATGCGCTCGGACGCGGCCTCGGCATCCTCGACTTGACCGCGGTCCTCCACACCGCACTCGCGGAATTGGCGTTCTCGGCCCAGCTCGGAAATGGACGGGAGGTCATTGGCCGCGCCGAGCCGTTCCTGCTCGAATGTTTTTCACCGTTCGAGATGGCGCATCGAGGAGCTCGCGAGGCGAACGCCGCGCTGCGCCGGCTGGACGAGGTCCGGGAAGCCGAGAACCGCCGCCTGGCGCGCGAGCTCCACGACGAAGCCGGCCAGATGCTCGTCGCCGCGCATTTGACGCTGCGCGACGTCGCTGACGAGCTCGGACCGCCGGCCTGTCGCCCGCTGGAGCGCGTGCACGACCAGCTCCGGAAGGCGGAGTGGGAGTTGCGGCGCATCGCTCACGAGATGCGGCCCAGCATGCTCGACGATCTGGGTCTGTGGCCGGCGCTGGCGTTTCTGGCCAAAGGAATCTCCGCGCGTTATGGCCTGCTGGTGCGTGTCGAGGGCGAACTCGACACGCGGTTTCCGCACGAGATCGAGACCGCGCTCTTCCGCGTGGCTCAGGAGGCGCTCAACAACGCCGCGCGACACGCGCGGGCGAGAACCGTGATGCTGAGTGCGTCGCTGGCACCGGATCAGCTCGCGCTGACCGTCGCCGACGACGGATGTGGATTCGAGCCGCGAAACCTCTCCGGACGAACGGAGGGTGCGGGGCTCGGGCTGCGCGGAATCCGGGAGCGACTCGAGCCGTTGGGCGGGTCTCTGGACATCCGTTCGGCTCCAGGTGAAGGCACCGTGCTGATCATGCATCTCCCTTTGAGGATTGAAGACCATGCTGCGCGTATTGCTGGCTGACGATCATCCTGTCGTGCGGGAAGGGCTCCGTGCGCTTCTGGAATGTCACGGCTTGTCGGTGGTGGCGGAGGCGGAAAATGGGCGGGAGGCCGTCGAGCTCGCGCGCACGACCCAGCCCGACGTCGCGGTGCTCGACATCGGCATGCCCGAGCTCAATGGGCTCGATGCGTTGCGCGCCATCCGGCGCGAGTCGCCGCATCTCAGGGCGGTCTTGCTCACGATTCACGACGACGACGCCTACGTGATGGAAGGCCGGCGTCTCGGCGCGCTCGGCTTCGTCCTCAAGAGCGAAGCCGGTTCGGAGCTGCTGAACGCCGTCCAGGCCGTCGCCGCAGGGCGGACTTATCTGAGCCCGCGGCTTTCGAGCGAGGTGGTGGAGGCGCTCGCCGCCGGAGTCGCGCCGGTCGCCAACCATCTCACCGATCGAGAGCGCGAGGTCCTCCAGCTGATCTCGGAGGGGCAGACCACCAAAGAAGTGGCCAATACGCTCGGGATCAGCGTCAAGACCGCGGGAACCCACCGCACCAACATCATGCGCAAGCTCGGTGTGCACGAGACCGCCGGCCTGGTGCGGTACGCGATCCGCCAGGGCTTGATCAGGGCCTGACACTCTTCCTGCTCAGGTCTTCACCCGATGTTCGGCAGGGGTCTCCAATCCTACTTTGGAGGTGGCGAGCCGAGAGGCTTGGCCCGCACCGGTGGGAGGTCCGTGAAGAACTTCCCCTCGAGGAGGAAGAGACGAAGATCCGCAGGCTTTGTGCCTCGCGGCCGTCCGACCCGAGCGAGTGCGCGCGAGAGGAACGTGGGGAGGGCCGAATGGCGATGACCGGACATGTTCTGGTGATTGCACGAAAGCCTTCCCCCACGTTCGACTGACGAACGCCCTTCCCCCACGTTCGACTCATTGGGCCGCTGGGAAACAGCATGCGTCGCAAGCCGAGCTTCAGCGCCTTCGTCGACTCCAGCACGGGAATGGGGACGGTGGCGCATTCCACGGTCCGAATGTACGTCCCGCTCCAGTTCTCGGTGCGCTCGGAGATCATCGCCAGAGACCGGAGCGGGCCGCTGCATCGCCGTCAGGGCATCGACATCATGGGTTGGTCTCATCTTCCCGAGCTGAGAATGGAATTCGTGTTTCGGCGTCACGAGCACGGCAAGGAAGACCCGGCCGACCAGTGGGGAACGGCGACCGTGGTCCCGCCCGGCTTTCGTCTGCCGATTCCCGGCCAGTCGTTAGACCGCGTGGATCCCGAGAGGCGGGATCTCTGGGTCGTGACGACGGAGCCCAAGCGGCAGCCGCCGTGGCTCGAGCACTACGCGGGCGCCTGCGGGCAGCACGCACTGACATTCACTCGCCCGCTGCAGACCCACGCGACGCTGGACGTGTCGTGTCAGTGCGAAGAGAGCCACGACAGCCAGGGCACGAAGGTCGATGTGTGGGGAAACGTGACTTTCGAGCGTTCGACGTCGATGAGGCTCATGCTGCGGAACGGCGATCAGACGAACGCTTCAGCCGTCATGGATGGCAAAGACATGGTGGTGATCCCGGCGGGCGCCAGGATCCCGGTCGAGCGGCAGAGCGTGACGGTCGCGGTCGGCCGGCGTCCCTGGATCAGCATGAGAGTGAGCGACGCTGAAGGCCGGGTTCTGTGCCCCGAGCACACGCTCGGTTACAGCATGCGTCTCTGGTGAGTGAGAAGAGGCGCGGCGAGCAAAGGCTCTCCAGCGCCTGGAGGACTCCGCGGCCGACGTCGCGGATCCCCGTCTGAAAAGCGAGCAGGGGAGTCGGGAGCCTGCTGGCCCAGGATTGGGATCCGTCACGACGGCCGCGGGTGTATCCGGGCATTCCGCATGCCCCCCGGGGACGGCGGGCCCGAAGAGCGAGAGTTGGCTTGGGCTTGACCGCTCCAACCCTCCGCGGCGGGACAATTGAGCATCGCTCCTGAGACCCCACCTCGGAGGCCCCATGTACGCCGGCACGCTGCTGCTCTCCCTGCTCCTCGCGGTCGCTTCTTCTCCAGCTCGGCCACCCGAACGTCCCGCCAATCCGTCCATCGACATGGAAGCGCATCTGCGGATCTCGGCGGAAGCCGCCCGCCATCGAGAGAGCCGACGCATCTCCGAAGCGGAGTTCATCCGCATGAGCCGTGAGCCTGGAACCGTGGTGCTCGATGCGCGAAGCCGCGAGAAGTTCGAGCAGCTTCACGTCAAGGGAGCCGTTCACCTGAGCTTCCCGGACATCACGATCGAGCGGCTCCGCCAGCTCTTTCCCGAACCCAGCACGCGGTTCCTCATCTACTGCAACAACAACTTCACTGATGCCGAGGGCCCGTTTCCGTCGAAGCTGCCGAGCGCGTCGCTCAATCTGTCGACGTACATCGCGCTCTACACCTACGGTTACCGGAACGTCTACGAGCTCGGGCCGACGATTCCCTTGAAGGACTCGAAGATCGAGTTCGAGAGCACGAAGTCTCTGCCGGACCACTAGCCGGCCGCGAACAAGGCGCAGCCGGCTCTACCGCCGCCTGCGTCCCGTGCTCCGTTCACGAGGAGCGCGACGTGTCCGTGAGCCTTTCCCGGGCGCGAGCGCACCCTCGAGGAATCGCGACAAGTCCCGCTTCATCTGCACCAGCGACGGCCGGTGGATGTACATCATGTGCCCCGCCTCGTAGAAGCCTTGCGTCACGTTGCCGCGCAAGCTCGGCTCGAGGCCGAGGCGGTTGAACGTGTACTCGGTGGCGAAGTAGGGCGTCGCGAGATCGTAGTAGCCATTGGCCACGAACACCTTGAGGTGCGGGTTCATGGAGATCGATCGCCTCAGCGTCTCGGCCACTTCGACGAAACGGTTCTCGTGCTCCTGGAATCGCCACGCCTCGTTGGTCTTGAAGTTGAGGATCTCGTAAGGCAGGTCGCTCTCGAAGCGCAGCTCGCCGCGAACGTAGTCGTTGAAGGTCGCGGTATAGGGCCCGATGATGTTGTTGGCGCTGGGATCGGACGCGATCGCATCGCCGGCCGCGTCGCGATCCACCCCGGTGATGCGGCTGTCGAGACGTCCGACCGTGCGCCTCTGGTCGCGCAGCAGCTCCTTGGTGAACCGGTGGATCTCGACGCGCAGATTCGTGCGCTCGATGTATTCGGCGGACAACCCCGTGAAGCGGGCCAGCTTGGCGACCACCGCCGACCGCTCGCGGGCCGACAAGGTGTCGTTCCTCATGAGCGCCGGCGCGTACTCGTCGCGCGCGAACGCCTCGGCCTTTCGCAGCGTGGCCTGGAGGTCCTTCTGAAGGTCGGCGGAGAGCCGGCGGTGGTACCAGGCGGTCGCGGTGTAGCTGGGCAGGAACAGCACGTAGGGGAGGTCGTTCATCGGCTGGAAGTCGAGCGTCTGGAAGTCGAGCACGCACGACACCAGCATGATGCCGTTCAAATAGAGCCCGTGGCGTTCCTGGAGATACCCGGACAGCCCCGCGGCACGCGTCGATCCGTAGCTCTCGCCGATCAGGAACTTGGGTGAGAGCCAGCGCCGGTAACGCGTGGTGTAGAGCCGGATGAAATCGCCGACGGACTCGATGTCCTTCTTGAAGGCCAGGAAATCCTTGTTCTTCTCGCCGACCACCGCCCGGCTGTAGCCGGTCGTGACCGGATCGATGAACACCAGGTCGGTCTCATCGAGCAGCGAAGAGTCGTTGTCGATCAGACGGAAGGGCGGCGGCGGCAGCTCGCCGATCTCGCCGAGGTCGACGCGCTTCGGGCCGAGGACGCCGAGGTGGAGCCAGACCGAGGCGGAGCCGGGGCCGCCGTTGAAGGAGAAGGTGACGGGCCGGCGCGCCGGGTCGCCGCCGTCGCGCAGCGTGTAGGCGATGAAGAACACCTGCGCCTTGGGCTTTTCGCCCTCGGCCTCGCCTTCCTGCTCGCCCTTCTTCTCGGACTCCTCCTTGAGGACCAGCGTCCCCGTCGTCACCGTGTACGCGATCATCCGCCCGCCGATGGTGGCCCGGTGATGGGTGACCACGATGTGGTCGACGGGCTGCGGTGGAGGAGCCTTGGGATGCTCGGTCGTCGTGGTGACGGACTTCTTCTCGGTCTTCTCGGGCATCCTGGCTCCTTCGCACGGCGCGGCATGCGGCCAAGTGCTTCGCAGGGTTGGGAGCTTCGACGAATGAGCGCGGCATCATACGGCATCTGCGCGGGGTCATGCCGGTCCGCTAGAATCGCCGGCCATGAGTGGCTTTCCCACCACCCGGCGATCGGTCCTGCTCGCCGCGCGGAGCGACGACGACGGTGAGCGACGGCGCGCCTACGGAGCCATCGTCGCCGTGTATTGGAAGCCGGCGTACGCCTACGTGCGCTGGCACTGGAAGCGCCCGCCCGAGGACGCTCGCGACCTGGTCCAGGGCTTCTTCGCCGCCGCTTACGAGAAGGGTTTCCTCGAACGCTACGATCCGGCGCGCGCGCGCTTTCGCACCTGGCTTCGCGTCTGCCTCGACGGCCACGTGTCGAATCACCGCCAGGCGGAAAGCCGCGCGAAGCGCGGGGGCGGAGAGCCGCTGCTCTCGCTCGACTTCGAAGGCGCCGAAGCCGGCCTCGCGGATCGGAGCGCGAGCGGTCTGGACCCTGAGGCGTTGTTCGAGCGGGAGTGGGTGCGGTCACTCTTCGAAGACGCCATCGCCGCCCTGCGGGCGCGCTGCGAGGCCGAGGACAAGACCGCGCACCTGCGCGTCTTCATGCGCTACGACATCGAGGATCACCCGCAGGGACAAGCGCCGTCCTATGCCGATCTGGCTCGCGAGCTCGACCTTCCGGTCACCCAGATCACCAACCATCTCCATTGGACGCGACGAGTCTTTCGCGGCCTCGTGCTCGACCGGCTGCGCGAGCTGACGGTCGACGA
Organism: Candidatus Eisenbacteria bacterium; assembly: GCA_035712145.1. Classification (NCBI taxonomy): domain Bacteria; phylum Candidatus Eiseniibacteriota; species Candidatus Eiseniibacteriota bacterium. Next base: position 50,750 of record DASTBI010000076.1, read on the forward strand.
AGCGGAGTTCCGCAGCGAAGCGCGTCGTTTGCTGGGACGCGAGACGCCATGACGCGCCTCCACGACCGCGGCATCGAGCGGCTGCGCCAGGCGATCGAGGCCCCGGATCTCGAAGGCAGCCGCTACCGCATTCAGGAGCCGCTGGGGAAGGGCGGCATGGGCACCGTGTACCTGGCCGAGGATCTGCTGCTCGAGCGCCCGGTGGCCATCAAGGTGCTCAACATCGAGGGGCTGAGCGAGGAAGGCGTGGAGCGGATGTTCCGCGAAGCGCGCACGCTGGCGCGGCTCGAGCATCCCGGCATCGTGCCGATCCACGATCTCGGCCGACTGCCGGACGGCCGCGTGTTCTACGCCATGAAGCGCGTGCGAGGAGAGCGGCTCGATCGCCATGTGAGTCCGGCGACGCCGCTGGCCGAGCGGGCTCGCCTGTTCCTCAAGCTGTGCGAAGCGGTGGCCTTCGCCCACGCCGCGGGGATCCTCCACCGCGACATCAAGCCCGAGAACGTCATGGTCGGGGAGTTCGGCGAGGTTCTGATCCTCGACTGGGGCGTGGCCAAGTGGGCGAGCGAAGCGCGAAGCTCGCACCGAGGGACGCCTGCTCCCACTCTTCCCGGACCACCTGCGGTGCGCGACACCGTGGCCGGCACGGTCCTCGGGACGCCCGCCTACATGGCGCCCGAGCAGGCGCGAGGCGAGGCCGGCCGCATCGACGAGCGCACCGACGTCTACGGTCTCGGCGCGACGCTGTGGTTCCTTCTCACGGGGCAACCGCCGGGGTCCGGCACAGCGCCCCGATCGAGCGCGATGGCGGCGGTGTGCGAGCGGGCCATGGCCGAGGATCCGGAGCAGCGTTATCCACGAGTCAGCGAGCTGGCAGAGGAGGTTCGCCGCTTCCTCGACGACGCCCGGGTGCTGGCGCATCGCGAGGGGCCATTCGAGCTCACTGCGCGCTTCGTACGCCGCTATCGGGTGGCGATCGGACTGGTGCTGGCCTACGTGGCGGTGCGGGCGCTGCTGCTGATCCGCGGCTAAAGGAAACGGGACTCGCGCACAAGAGGAGGAGCCGGGCGAGAGGCCCGGAGAACGGGAGGACATCATGAACAAGGTGCTGCTTGGCGTGGTGCTGGGAGGCGCTCTCGGAGTCCTGGACGGGCTCACCGCGTGGTTCACGCCCGCGGTGCGCTCGCAGCTGCTGGGCATCGTGATCGGGTCCACCGTCAAGGGACTGGTGGCCGGCGTGGCGATCGGCTTCTTCGCCCGCAAGGTGAGCTCGCTGGCGTGGGGGATCGTGTTCGGTTTGCTGGTCGGGTTGCTGCTCGCCTGGGCGGTGGCGGCGATGCCGGATGCGAGCGGCAAGCACTACTATTTCGAGATCATGCTGCCTGGAGCGCTGGTCGGCCTCATCGTGGGGTACGCCACGCAGCGCTTCGGTCGCGCCCCGGCGCCCGCTCGGGCCGGCTGACCGGGATCAGAATCCGATCGAGAGCTGCGCGCCGACGATCGAGAACCGAGGATCCTCGGCGCCGGGGTTGTCGTTGTCCTGCTCCGTCCACTGGTAGATGACCTTGGCCGTGGCATCGCGCGCGATGCGATAGCCGACGCCCGCTTCGATCCGTGTGACGTCCCAGTCCCAGGTGTGCTCGGCGCCGGAAGAATTCGTGATCTTGCCGAACTGCTGGATGTCCCACCGACCGGCGAGGTAGATCCCCGAAGACATCGAGTACTTGAGCTCCGCATAGCCGCCCTCGACGTCGAGATCGCCCACGGTCGGCGTCTCCCACGTGTTGCGCATGGCCTCCGCGCGCAGCTCGACGTGGGCCACCTGCACCTCGAGGTCGGCCATGAAGAGCTGTTGCGCGTAGTCGTTGACCGTCTTTCCGGGAGGCATGTCGGGATTCACGCTCTCGTGGAGATACGGCCCGTAGGACGCGGAGACTCCGAAACGAACCGCCGGCGACGGCGTGAAGCCGATGCGTCCGAGCACGGACTTGCCGGAATTGTCGTCTTTCACCGTGCTCCCCCAGCTGGGCGCGCCGGCCACGACCCCCAGCGCGTATTCGAACGGCCGCTGGCTGCCGGTGAGCGTGATGCCCACGTCCCAGAAGGAGTCGTCGATGACCGGCATGCCGATGCCCATGGGAGAGCCGAAGTAGTCGACACCGAGCTGTCCACGACCTGCCGTGGCGAGCAGCGCGTCCGCGGTGGGCGGAACGGCGTACCAGAGCGTGGTGGTGTGGTACTGGTACATCAATGGAGCGCTGACCAGCGGGTTCTTGTTCGAGTAAGTGCGCGGCGCCCAGGTTCCCACCGGCCAGGGTTGCTTGCCGGCGATGAGCCTGAGATCCCGCTCCAGCCACGGCGTGTAGATGATGTACGCCCCATCGACGTAGATGCCGGACGCATCGTCGTACACGACCTGCCCGAGGACCTGGACGTGGTCGTCCATCTGGGCATCCATGAACAGCCGCAGGCGATAAGGATCGAAGGGATTGTCGCCACGGGTCAGCGTGTTGTATTCGAAGGCGTCGCTGTGCTCGGCCACCATCAGATCGAGCAATCCGTGCCACTCGAGATCGGCGGCAAGAGCCGGCAATGGCGAGAGCAGTACGAGCGCCGTCGCCCACGCGACGCGGCGACCACGAGCCATGGCGAATCCCCTCCCTGGGTGGGCGCCTCGAACGCCGAGGCACCGCCGGGAGGGTTGTCGGCATCACGATGGGGCCACCTTAGCCCGCGTATGGGACCTGGAAAAAAGCGCGGGCTCCCGGCTCGAGCCGGGCTAATCTACGGGGCTGAACGGGGCCGTCCGCGACTCCGGCAGCCCAAATCGTGAGGACTCCATGTGCAGGAACATCAAGACCCTATTCAACTTCGAGCCCGTCGCCAGCGACGAGGAAGTGAACGCCGCCTCACTCCAGTTCGTCCGCAAGATCAGCGGCTTCACCAAGCCTTCGCGGGCGAATCAGGAGGCCTTCGATCGCGCGGTCGTGGACGTCGCCGCGGTGGCTCGGCGCCTGATCGACTCCCTGGTCACGACATCGCCCCCGCGGGATCGTGAGACCGAAGCCGCGCTGGCCAAGGAGCGCAGCCTGCGCCGTTTTGGCCCACGCGTGTAGAGTGTCCTGATTCTCGAAACCGGGAGCGGCGATGGGACGCATCTTCGAAACTCGCAAGGCGACGATGTTCGCGCGCTGGGACAAGATGTCCAAGGCGTTCGCGCGCATCGGCAAGGAAATCACGATCGCGGTCAAAGCCGGCGGACCGAGTCCCGAGAACAATCCGGCGCTGCGCCGCATCATCCAGAACGCCCGCGCGATCAACATGCCCAAGGACAAGGTCGAGGCTGCGATCAAGCGCGCCTCCGGCCAGGGCGGAGCCAGCTACGAAGAGATCCTCTACGAAGGTTACGCGCCGCACGGCGTGGCGATGCTGGTCGAGACCGCCACGGACAATCCGACGCGGACCGTGGCGAACGTGCGTGCGTGCTTCAACAAGGTGGGCGGCAACATGGGCGCCACCGGCAGCGTGGGCTTCCAGTTCCGGCGGATGGGGGTGTTCCGGCTGAACCCCTCGGGCATCCAGCCTGAAGCGCTCGAGCTCGAGCTGATCGACCACGGGCTCGAGGAGATGGGAGAGAGCGCGGGAGAGAAGGGAGAGCCTCAGCTGGTGATCCGCTGCTCGTTCGCGGAGTTCGGACACCTGCAGAAGGCGCTCGAGGACCGGGGCATCACCCCGGTCTCGGCCGAGTCCGAGTTCATTCCGCAGAACCCCATGGTGCTGCCGGATGACAAGGCGACCGAGGTGCTCAAGCTGGTCGACCTTCTGGAGCAGGATGAAGACGTCCAGAGGGTCTTCCACAACCTGGGGTAGGACCGCGGCGCGGCCCCACCCCAGGTTTCTTCAGCGTCCGTCTCCCGCCACCGCAACGCCCAGGTCCACGTCATCGACGCGGTCGAGTCGGGCGAGATCGTCGCGCAGTGGGTGCCAGGCATTGGCCGTGGCCACGAGCGCGAGATCCCCGGTCGGGGGCAGGTCCTCCAGGAACACGAAGGCCGCACCCACCATGAAGCGCGCGAGCGTTCCGCGCTGATAGCGGCCCGACGTGCTGGTGGAGCGCCGCGCCTGCAGCACCTGCTGGAGCGTCGTGCCTTCCCCGCAGGTCGACTTCCAGCGGGTCTCGATGTCGCGCGCGCGATCCGGATTCGACTGGCGCAGCGCGTCGGAGACCAGCGCGTAGGCGTCGAGGCTGCCTTCCGGCGTGTACGAGGTCCACACCACGCGCGCAAGCGTCGAGCGGTCATAGCTCCGGTGCGATAGCGTCGCGCCGTCGACGGTCGAGATCACCTCGTATTCCACGCCGACCGTCACCTCGCGGGTGCGCGCCACGACTTCGATGGGCACGTCGACCCAGCGCGTGGTGGTGTTGCCTTCGGCGTCACGGACCGAGATGCGTCGCGCGACGGTCTCGTGGAAGAGGTGGAGGCGGGTCTGCGACTTCACGCCGCCCACCGCGCCCCACACGATCCGCTGCGCGCCGGCCTTGCGGCCGATGCGCAGCGCGTCCTCCCGCGACAGCCGGCGCAGCTGGGAAACGCTCATCGACTGCTCGACGGCGTCGGCGCCGAGCACGCGAGTGAATCGCGCCTCGGAACCAAGGTCCTGGGAGAGCGCGTCGCGCCAGGCGTCCGCCGCTTCATGTCCGATGGCCAGGTCGCGCGATGTCTCGAACGGCATGATGGCGACCCGGGTGAGCGCCTTGGCCCATGCCAGGTCGGCGAGCTTCGCCGCATCGCGGTAACCGGTGACGTAGCGCTCGACGTCGGCGAAGTGGAGGTACGCGGCCTTGGGCCGGCGTGAGTCCCGGGCGGCGAGTCCGCGCTGGTAATGGATGCGCGCGGCAGCGAGGCGCAATACCTGCTCCTCCTCGACGGACGCCTGGTCGCCGGCGGGAAGCACGGCGTAACGCACCGCGCCGGCGCGGAAGTCGGCGAGCTCGAGGATCTGCTCCGCCGCGGTCAGCGTGTCGATCGAGGTGAGGCCGTGGATCTTCTGCCGCCACTCCTGAACGATCATCGTTCCCGCGGCATGGGCGGCTTGCCGCGCGCGAGGGTTGCCGGGCTCACGGTCGAGCGCCTTGGTGGCGAGCTGCCAGGCTCGCCAGGCGTCGCCGCCGGCGAGCTTTTCCTCGCTCTTCCTGGCGAGCTTGGTGGGACCGGCGCAGGCGAGAACGAGCGGAAGCGCCAGCAAGGCCGGCGCGAGTCTTCGCAACATGGGACCCTCCCTTCGTCGGACCGTTATCGGCCGGAACCGAGGAGGAATTCAGGTAAGATGCGAGGCCCGACATGCTCGTGACCCCCTCGAACCCAGGTGGCTGCCCATGTTCCTGCGAAGCTGCTTGCTGCTTGCCTTTCTTGCGACCCCGGTCGTCGCCCGGGCGGCCGAGATGACTTCTGCGACCAATCCTCTGCTCACCGAGTGGAAGACCCCCTTCGGCGTTCCACCGTTCGCGGACATCAAGCCGGAGCACTTCATGCCGGCCTTCACCGAGGCGATGGCGAAGCACGACCAGGAGATCGCGGCGATCGCGAAGGACTCCTCGCCGGCGACGTTCGCCAACACGATCGAGGCCTATGACCGCGCCGGCGTCCTGCTCCAGCGCGTGAACTCGGTGTTCAACAATCTCTCCTCGGCCGAGACCAACCCGGCGCTCCAGGCCATCGCCAAGGAGATCGCGCCCAAGATGGCCTCGCACCGCGATGACATCGTGCTCGATCCCGTCCTGTTCGCGCGGGTGAAGACGGTTTGGGACTCGAGGTCGAAGCTCTCGCTGGCGGCGGATCAGGCCAAGCTCCTCGAAGACACCTGGAAGACCTTCGTCCGCGGCGGCGCGCGCCTGGACGAGGCGGGGAAGAAGCGCCTGCGCGAGATCAACGCCGAGCTGGCGAGCGCCTCGGTCCAGTTCGGCGACCACCTGCTCGACGAGACCAACCAGTTCAAGCTGGTGATCGAGAAGCGCGAAGATCTCGCGGGTTTGCCCGAACGCGTGATCGCGTCGGCGGCCAGCGCGGCCAAGGACGCGAAGCTCGACGGAAAGTGGGTGTTCACACTCCATGCCCCGAGCTACGGCCCTTTCATGCAGTACGCCGACCGCCGTGAGCTTCGGAAGCAGATGTTCATGGCCTACACGAACAAGGCGGGGCAGGCCGGCAAGAACGACAACCGGGGGATCGCGAGCCGCATGGCCGCGCTCCGGGCCGAGCGCGCGCAGCTCCTGGGCTACAAGACGCATGCTCATTTCGTTCTCGACGAGAACATGGCGAAGACGCCGGAGCGCGTGCAGCAGCTGCTCGACCGCGTGTGGGCGCCGGCCAAGCAGGTGGCGGCGCGCGAGCGCGACGCGATGAGCGCGGAAGCCAAGGCGAGCGGCGGCGACCCGAAGATCGAGCCCTGGGACTGGGCCTACTACGCGGAGAAGGTGCGCCAGCGGAAATACCAGATCGACGAAGCCGCGGTGCGCCCCTACTTCCCGCTCGACCAGGTGCGCGAAGGCGCGTTCTGGACCGCGAACAAGCTCTACGGGGTCACCTTCACGCAGAGGAAGGACATCCCCGTCTACCATCCCGAGGTCAAGGCCTGGGAGATGAAGGACGCCGACGGCTCGCATCTGGCGGTGTTCTACACCGATGACCATCCCCGCCCCGGGAAGCGAAGCGGCGCCTGGGCGTCGCGCTTCCGCGACACGTGGATGCGGCCGGACGCGCCCGTGAGGCCGATCGTCACCAACGTGTGCAACATCTCGCGACCCGCCGGCGACGCGCCCGCGCTGCTCTCGCTGGAAGAGACCGAGACCCTGTTCCACGAGTTCGGTCACGCGCTCCACTCCATGCTGTCGCAGGTCCGCTACCGGAGCCAGGGCGGTGTGCCGCGCGATTTCGTGGAGATGCCGTCGCAGATCATGGAGAACTGGGCCACCGAGCCCGAGGTGCTCAAGATGTACGCGCGCCACTGGAAGACCGGCGAGGTGATCCCGGACTCCCTGGTCACGCGGATGAAGAGCGCCCGCAAGTTCAACCAGGGGTTCGCGACGGTGGAATACGCGGCGGCGTCGCTGCTCGACCTCAAGTGGCACACGCTGGACGCAAAGCCGCGCGAGGCGGATGCCTTCGAGCAGGCGACACTCCAGGCGATCGCCATGCCGCAGGAGATCGTGCCGCGCTATCGGACCTCGTACTTCCAGCACATCTTCTCGGGCGGGTATTCAGCCGGCTACTACAGCTATCTGTGGAGCGAGGTGCTCGACGCGGACGCCTTCCAGGCGTTTCGCGAGCGCGGCATCTTCGACCCGGCGACGGCGCGCTCGTTCCGCACCAACATTCTCGAGAAGGGCGGGAGCGAGGAAGCCATGGAGCTCTATCGCCGGTTCCGCGGACGCGAGCCGTCGGTCGATCCGCTGCTCGAGCGCCGAGGTCTGCTGGCGGTCACGCCCTAGCTGCGGTCCCGCGAGACTGGTAATCTGAGCGCCCCCGCCTCACCGCGTGGGCGCTCGGGCGACCCCTGGCCCCCTTCCAAACCTATCCAAACAAAGGCCTCTCTGACAGTGGAAGCCCTCGTCGGTCGTACGGTTTCGCATTACGCCATCGCACGGAAGCTCGGCAGCGGGGGCATGGGCGTGGTATTCGAAGCCGAGGACACGCGCCTCGGCCGGAAGGTCGCGCTCAAGTTCCTGCCCGCCGACATGGAGCGGGACGTCTCGACGCTCGAGCGCTTCCAGCGCGAGGCCCGCGCCGCTTCGGCGCTCAATCACTCCAACATCTGCACCGTCTACGCCATCGAGCAGCACGAAGGGCAGCACTTCATCGTCATGGAGCTGCTGGAAGGCCGCACGCTTCTGCAGCGAATGCAAAGACCCTTCGACGTCCCGAGCCTGCTCGACATCGGCATCCAGATCGCCGATGCGCTCGAGTCCGCACACGCCAAGGGGATCGTGCACCGCGACATCAAGCCCGCGAACATCTTCGTCAACGACCGCGGGCAGGTGAAGATCCTCGACTTCGGGCTGGCCAAGGTGGAGCCGGGCCTGGGCGGAGGACCGCGCGTCTCGCAGATCGACACCCTGGTGGTGGCCCGAGACGAGCTCACCATGCCGGGGACGACGGTGGGCACCGTCTCCTACATGTCGCCCGAGCAGGCGCGCGGTCAGCTCGCCGACGCTCGCAGCGACCTGTTCTCGCTCGGGACCGTGCTCTACCAGATGGCGACCGGCACGCTGCCGTTCCCGGGTGACACGTCGGCGGTGATCTACGACGCCATTCTCAACCGCGAGCCGCCGCCGATCACCGACGTGGACGCCAAGCTGCCTCAAGAGCTGAACCGCATACTCGGGAAGGCGCTGGAGAAGGACCGCCAGCTCCGCTACCAGAGCGCCACCGACCTGAAGACCGACCTCATCCGGCTCAAGCGTGATCTCGACTCGGGCCGCAAGCGCACCGCCGATGCCGGCGACTCGCGGCCGGGCGCGACGCGGGCCAAGGAGAAGTCGGTCGCCGTGCTCTACTTCGAGAACCTGAGCGGCGTGAAGGAAGACGAATACCTGCGCGACGGCATCACCGAGGACATCATCACCGAGCTGTCGAAGATCAAGGGCTTGAACATCTTCTCGCGCGCGACCGTTCTGGGTTATCGGGACAAGGCCGTCACGCCGGCCCAGATCGGCCAGCAGCTGAGTGCGGCATTCGCACTCGGCGGCAGCCTGCGGCGCGCCGGCAGCCGGCTGCGCATCACCGCCCAGCTGGTCGATACGCAGACCAACTTCCAGCTCTGGTCCGAGCGGTTCGACCGTGAGATGCAGGACGTGTTCGAGGTCCAGGACGAGATCGCGCGCAAGATCGCCGAAGCGCTGCGCGTCACGCTCACTCCTCAGGAGCAGGCGGCGCTGGCCAGCAAGCCGACCGACAACCTGCAGGCCTACGACCTCTACCTGCGCGGCAAGAGCTACGCGCGACGTCTCACTCGCCAGGACCTCGAGTTCGCGCTCCAGATGTTCGAGAGCGCGGTGGCCATGGATCCTCAGTTCGCGCTGGCCCACGCGGCGATCGCCAAGGTGTGCGCCGAGTACCACTACAACTTCCAGCGCGACGCCACCTGGATCGGCCGGGCCATGGCGGCCTCCCAGCGCGCGGTCGCGCTTCATCCGGACCTGCCCGAGGTGCAGATCGCGAATGCCTGGGTGCTCTACGCCGGCAACCAGTACGAGGACGCCATCCGAACCGCCTACCAGGCGATCGGTCGCAAGCGGGATTGCGAGGGCGCGTACTACCTTCTCGGTCGCGCGATGTTCGCCGCAGGACGGTTCCAGGACCTGATCGACATGTCGGAGGATGCGCTGGCCGCGAGCGGCGACGACTACAACGTCTACGTTCCGGTCATGAACGCGCTCGGAGCCTTGGGCAAGGTCGATGCCCGGCGCAACCTGGGCCAGCGATACGTCCTCTCACTCGAGAAGCATCTCAAGCCCGTGCCCGAGGACGCCCGCGCCCGGGTCCTGCTCGCGGGCAGCTACGCGGAGCTGGGGCGCCTCGAGGACGCGATGCGGGAGGCCAATCTGGCCCTGGCCCTGCGCCCCAACGAAGCCACCGTGCTCTACAACCTGGCGTGCGTCTTCTGCCTCATGCAGAAGAAGGCCGAGGCGCTCGACACGATCCGCAAGGCGTGGCAAGCCGGTTTCCGCGAGGCCGACTGGGCCCGGCGGGATGCCGACCTCTCGCTGCTCCACGGCGATCCCGAGTTCGAAAAGCTGTATCCCGCGTCGGCGTCCAGCCCTTGATGGGATCCGGATTCCCGGATTCGGCCGGCTTGGCCGACCCCGTCACCTCGAGACGAACAGCCCAACGTAGCCGCGGATCCAGCTCTCGCCCCACAGGAAAGTCATCATCGCGGCGGGGGCGAGCAGGGTTCCGAAGGGCAACGCCGTCTGGCCGCCGCCGGATCGCCTGAAGATCAGCCAGCCTCCCCACAAGCTGCCCATGAGTGCCGCGAGGAACAGGGTGAGGAGCGTCCGCTCCCAGCCGAGGACCGCGCCGAACATGGCGGCCAGCTTGATGTCGCCTCCGCCCATCCCCTCGATCTTGCGGACCTTGAGGTAACCCCAGGCGACCAGCCAGAGCAGGCCGCTGCCCAAAGCGACGCCGAGCAGGGCTTCCCTCGCGCCACCGGGGACGGTCAGTGCCGCGGCCACACCGAGCAACGTTCCAGGGAAGGTCAGCACGTCGGGCAGGAGCTGGAAGTCCAAGTCGATCCAGAACAAAGCCACGAGCAGGTAGCCCCAGAGGGCGAGCAGCGGGAGTGTGGCGGTGAGCCCGAGTTGCCGATAGAGCAGGAGGGTCCAGGCCGCGCACACGATCTCGGTCAGCGGGTAGCGCCAGCCGATTCGCGCGCCGCAATGCCGGCAGCGACCGCGCGCGAATGCGAATGACAGAACCGGGATGAGGTCCAGGACTCGGAGCGGGGCTTTGCAGGAAGGACAGCCCGAACGACCCTGAATCCAGGAGACGCTTCGCGGAATCCGATAGGAAATCGCGGTGACGGCGCTTCCCATCACGAGACCGATGACGCCCATGAATGCCGCCCAGAACCAGCCCGACGGTTCCATCAAGTCATCCCTGGCGTTGAAACCGCGTGATCCCTCTGCGAAGATCGAGGCGGAGCCGCCGGATACTTTCGCAAGGGACTCATCCGTGATGCGCATGGTGCTGTTCATGGCGATCATCGCCAACTGCGCGGACCTGCTCGCCACGACGTTCGGCATTCACCACTACCACAACCGCGAAGGCAACCCGCTCCTCGCCGGGCTCGCCCACGATCACTGGTGGCTGTTCGCCCTGATCAAGGGTGGCGTCGTCCCGCTGCTCATCTACCAGCTTTACCTCTACCGCAAGGGCTCGCCCCGCCTTGCCACCGCCGGCATCATCCTGGTCACGGTCGCCCTCACCGTCGCCGTCGGCCAATGGATCGGCTGGATGGCCGGCCGGGAATACGTCACCAAGATCCTGGGCCTTTGACCCCGAGCGTCGGCATCACTCGGGCAGGATATGAGGCGTGACCTCGATGACGAGGTCCTTCTTGCTGGACTGGGTGTCGTGGTGCTGGAACAGGAGGCCAATCCCAGGGATCTGGCCCAGGACCGGAACTTTGGTGACGGTGCTCGTCTTGTCCTCGCTCAGCAACCCTCCGATGATCACCGACGCTCCGTCCTTGAGCCGAACCGTGGTCGAGGCCTCGCGGGTCGCGACGACCGGCAGGTCGTTGTTGGCCCCGCGGAACGCCACCACCGTGCTGACCTCTGGAGCGATCGTGGTGGTGATGTAGCCATCGGCATTGATGAGCGGCGTGATGCGGAGCTTGATCCCGACCTCTTCCTTCACGATCTCGGTGATCGGCGCCGCGGCGTTGCCGGCGAAGGCCGTCCCTGTCACTTCGTAGGGGATGCGTGAGCCGATGAGGATCGAGGCTTCCTTGCCGTTCAAGGTCGTCAGCTTGGGATTGGCCAGCACACGAGCGTTGCCGTCGGTGATGGCGAGATCGATCACGACCCGGTAGACGTCGGCGATACGGCTGAAGTTGTTGAGCTTGAAGATGTCGTGCGTGCCCGGCGTATTGGGGAAGACCCTGAGGCCGGAGATTGCCCCCGTCCCCGAGCCGGAGATGCTGTCGTAGTTGCCTTCGACGAAGGTGTACGAGCGCCGGTTGAGCTGGTCCCAGTCGATGCCGAGCCTCATCAGGTTGTCGGTGGAGACCTCGACGATGCGGGCCTCCAGCATCACCTGACGCGTCGGCACGTCCATGACCTCCACGATCTCCTCGACCTCGGAGATGATCCGTGGGCTCGTCACCACGATGAGCCGGTTGCCGCCCTTGTCCACCTGGACGGTCTGCACGAGGTCCTTGAGCGCCGCCATGACCTCGTTGGCGTCGGCATACTTGAGCTCCACCACATAGGAAGAGAGTCCGGTCTCTTCCTTCAGCGCACGCGCATCAGCGACCAGGATCGAGTTGCCGATGCGCTCATATCCGAGTCCGGCGGCGCGGACCACGAGGTTCACCGCCTGATCGACAGGAACGTCCTTCATCCGCACCGAGATCCGTCCGGCGGCCACGCCAGGTCCGGTGATGAGGTTGAAGCCGCCGCGCTCGGCGAGGATCTGCAGCACCCTCGACAAGTCCGCGTCCGCGGCGTCGAGCGACACCAGGCGGGGCGGGGGGGACGCGGCCGGCGCCTGCGAAGGCAGCTGGGCGGGGACCTGTCCTGCGGACAGTCCAAGCGCAAGGAAGCAGAGGCCGAGGAAGGTGGAAAGCCGGATGGCCACGCTCAATCTCCTTTCGCGGGTCGCCTGAGCACGAGTTGCTGCCGGCCGTCGTCGAGCACGACGGACTCGGCGGAGATGCTCACCACCCGGTATTGGGCGAACAGGTCGCCCGACTTCACGGAATAGCTGGTGCCAAGATAGACGACGATGGCCCGCTGAGCATCAGCGTCGGTGACGATCGCGGTGACGACCGGTTGGGGGATGGGGGCTGGA
>DASTBI010000077.1 GCA_035712145.1 Candidatus Eisenbacteria bacterium
GGGGCGCCCCGAAGCCCGGACACGCGCCGATCAGCGGCTGAGCGAGCTTCGGATGAACCTCGGCCGGAACGCGGCCCGTCAGGACTCGATGCGCGCGGCGCGACAGCTCCAGCCGCTGGGCCGCCCTCTCGCCGACTTCGCTGGGACTTACCGAGAACCTTCCTACGGCACGATCACCTTCGCCTTGGAGGACGGGCGCCTCGCGTATCGCTGGGGCGCGATCTACGGGAGCGCCGAGAACTACGACGCCACCCAAGGCCAGATGCGCATCGAAGTCGCCGGATCGGGACAGGTGGTCACGTTCCAGTTCGCAGGCGCGGGTCCCGCGCAGTCGATCGAGCTCGCAGGAGTCACGTTCCGGCGGGTCCCCTGACCGAGCCGCTGGGCCCAAAAGCCCTGTGAGGGGACACGCTGCGATGCGGTAGGGTGACGCCATGCGTCATCAAGATGGCGCCGTCCGCAGCCGCCGCCAGGTCCTCCGATGACCGAGCCTGCGTTCGTCCCGATCAGCCCGAATCCCTACATCGTCGGCAATCCAGTCCGGGGCCGGGCGATGTTCTTTGGCCGCGAGGCCGAGTTCGCGCTGGTCCACAAGCGGTTCGGCGACTCCGAGCACGGCGGGCTGCTCGTCTTCTGCGGCGAGCGCCGAAGCGGCAAGACGTCGATCCTGTTTCAGATTCTCGACCGCCGGCTCGGCCCCGATTTCATTCCCGTCCTGATCGACATGCAGTCGATGGCGGTGAGCAGCGAGGCGGAATTCCTCGCGCGGCTCGCGGAGGAGATCCTCGCCGCCTTTGGCGCCGACGCCCGCGACGTGAAGCCGCCGGACTTCATGGCGAATTCGAACCGGTCCGCCATCTTCCAGCGCTTCGTCCAGGACTGCCTCCGCGCGCAGCCCGGCCGGAAGCTCATCCTCCTGTTCGACGAGTACGAGCTCTTCGAGACCAAGATCGACGGGGGGCTTCTCAGCAAGGACGTGCTCTACATCCTCGCATCGCTCATGGAGAGCAAACCGGTCTTCATGATCTTCACCGGCTCTCAGCATCTCGAGGCGCGCCGGCGCGACTACTGGAACGTTCTCGGGAAATCGATCTTCAAGCAGGTGAGCTACCTGGAGCGCGAAGACGCCGAGAGCCTCATCCGACAGCCGGTGAAGGGAAAAGTCGACTGGGAGGAGCCGGCGGTCGGCTCGATCTTGAGGCTCGCCGCGGGACAGCCGTTCTACACACAGGCCATCTGCCAGAGCCTGATCGACCAGCTGAACGACCGTCAGACGCGCGGCGCCACGCTCGAAAGGCTGGGCGACGTCGTGGACGGGATCGTGAACAACCCGCTCCCGCAGATGATCTTCCTGTGGGACGGGCTCGAGCGCCTCGACAAGCTCGTCATGGCCTTGCTTGCGGAGGCCCTCGCGGATGCGAACGAGCGCGCGGGCGTCGACGACCTCATCCGACACGTGAAGCGCCGCCGATATCCGCTCGAGATCGAGGTAGGCGACATCGCCACCACGCTCGAGAAGCTGTTCAAGAGCGAGATGCTCCTCCGCGACGACCGCGGCGCCAAGCCCGCTTACGCCTTCCGCATGGACCTGTGGCGTCTGTGGATTCGGCGCCAGCACTCGGTCTGGCAGGTGCTTCGGGAGGAAGGACTGGCCGGCCGGAGCCGTCCGCGCCCGCGCTGGATCGCCGCCGCGATCATGGCGCTGTTCGTCGTGGCGACAGCCGGAGCCGCGTTCCTGCTCCGGGGCCCGGCGCCTCCGCCCACCGCGGCCGGGAGCGGCCCACAAGGGTTCCTCGATCTGGCGGTGGAGCCAGCGCTCGCCTCGATCAGCATCAACGGCCGGAGGGTGGGGATTGGAGCGCTGGCCGATTCCGTCTCGGCGGGGATCGAGCACCGGGTCCTTCTCTCCGCGGCCGGCTTCGCCGACAGCTCGATCTTGCTGAATGTGGCCGAGGGCCAACGCGTGGCTCGGCACGTGGCGCTGCGCCCGCTCCTGGGGGATCTACGGGTCGAGACCCAGCCACCGAACGCCGAGGTCCGCGTCGATGGCAAGATCGTGGGCCGGAGCCCGCTCACCATTTCCGGCCTCGCCGTCGCGACCCCTCACGCGGTCGAGGCCTCGCTCCCGGGCTACGCGGTGTCGAGGTCGGACGTCACGGTGCAG
>DASTBI010000078.1 GCA_035712145.1 Candidatus Eisenbacteria bacterium
GCTGGCGGTGAGGGATACCGCCAGCATGGTCCTCCACGAGATTCCGGGGCGGCCGAGCATGGGTCGAGCCTCGCTTGGTTCCTACCCCGGAAGCCAGCCCGGGTTCGAGCCGGCTAGTTCTTCCAGATCCTTTCCCACCACTCGACGCTCTCGAACTGCTCGCCCTCGCGCGTCCAGTTGGCCATCAGGTTCATGTCGCCGCGGATCTTCTCCACGCTCCAGCCGGTCAGCTCCGCCAGCGTGCGCGCTTCCTTCTCGCGGCGCTTCGGCAGGCCGAGGCGATACTGCCGGGCGTTTGCGCAGTCTCCGCCTCCCGTCCATTCGTGGCGCAGCACGTAGCGCGCCTGGAAGTTGCTGCGGTCCGCGGTCTCCTGGAACACCAGATCCTGCGGGAAGCTCTCGCGGTCGTAGCGCACGTGGAGGCGAGTGACGAAGGGGACGTTCGTCGCGCCAGGCGCGGGCGTGTCATTGAGCCACCACACGCCGAGCTGCTTGAGCTCCTCCTGAGAGAGCGGCTCCGAGGCGCAGGGGTCGCACCATCCCATGTCCCAGGCATACTCCGTGTAGACGACCGACATGTCGTCCTTGCGCACCTGGTGGCCGAACATCGCGCGGTAGAAGTCCGGGAATTTGCCCTTCACGTAGACCGGAATGTCCATGTCGGAGGGAAGCTTCGCGGTCCGGTAGTTCACCGCCTCGATCCGGCCACGTCGCGAGAGCGCGTACACGAACAGCTCCTGCGTCCCCGATGCGTTCACCATGCCGAGCCGCACGGGGAGCATGAACTTGGGGGATTCATAGGCCACCTGGATCGGGCGCAGGTACGTGAAGCCGAGCTTCTTCTGCTCCTTGAGGTTCACCTTGGCGACGAAGAACTTCATGCCCTGCTTGAGATA
Source organism: Candidatus Eisenbacteria bacterium (assembly GCA_035712145.1). Lineage (NCBI taxonomy): Bacteria > Candidatus Eiseniibacteriota > Candidatus Eiseniibacteriota bacterium. The sequence goes on from DASTBI010000078.1 coordinate 897, forward strand.
GCTGTCGAGTACTCGCGCCGCGCCGGTGGGCACGCGGTAATCGTTGTCGGTCAGCCAGTCCTCGAGGCCCTGGCTCTCTTTGGCGGACAGGATGAGGATGTCGTACTCGCCGACCGTATAGCGGGCCTCGATCGTCACGCCCTTCGCGTCCTTCATGACTCGGATCGACGACATTTCGGCCGTGGGCGCCGCGGCCCGGGACATGAGATTGAAAGAGACTTCCTTCCGCGCGCACGGATCTGAATCGAAGTATTCGACCAGGCGCGGCGCCGAGAACTGATCGAGATGGTCCACCACCGCCTTGTCGCCGATGTGGATCTGCCCCTTCTTGAGCACCGTGGGAACCGGAACCACGATCGCGAACTCCTTGGGCTCGCCCTTGAAGTCGCTGACCATGGTCATCACCGTGCGGTCGCCATCGCGCACCAGCACGACCTGCGAGGCCTGATTGAAGAGCTGCGCGTCGCCGCGCGCGACGTAGAAGCCGCAGAAGCTAAGAGCCGTGGCGGGCCACAGCGCCGTGAGCGACAGGCTCGAGAGCAGGAGCCGGCCGATCCAGGGGCGTGTCATGGGTGCGTCCTTTCCAGAGTCCGGGGAGTGGAGGAACGGGGCGCCAGTGGAAGCGCGACCCGGGGAGCAGTCGATCGATCAGCGGCACCGCGAGCGAGAACAGAGCGAGCGACCACAGAAGGCCGTTGGTGCGATAGAGCACGAACTGGACGAACGTGGCGCCGAGCGCCACGAGCAGCGCAAACAGGATCCGTCCCGGGCGTGAGTCGGGCGTGGTGCGCGGGTCGGAGATCATGAAGAAGCTGAACAGCAGGAAGGCGCCGTTCTGCAGCGCGTGGAGCGGATTGGCGAGCGGCTGCCCCAGCCACTGCGCGCGCAGCAACACGAGCCCGATGTAGAAACCGATGAAGGCGAAGGTCACGTCGCTGCGCGCAGAGCGGTTCACCACCAGTCCGCCGATGCAGGCCATGAGGAAGCCAAAGAACGCCACGTTCCCCCACTGTCCGGGGGAGACCCAGACTTCGCGCGTGATCAGCATCATCGCCACCAGCGCGATGTTGGTGGGGTTGAAGACGTGCTTCCCCCTCCACCGAAGAGCGAACTTGCTGGCGATCGCGATCACCGCGCTCGCGACGGCCACCGCCAGCGAGTTCGTGCGCAGCAGGAGGCAGAGCGAGAGCCCCGAAATCAGCGCGCTCTTCGGGTCGTAGGCAGGGAGCTTCCAGAGTTTTCCGCAGATGTATTGGGTCAGCAGCACGGTCGCGAGGAGGAGCGCCACGCGCGGGGCCTTCACCTCGAAGTCGAGGATGAAGATTCCGTAGACCAGCAGCCCCGAGAGGCTGGCGATCTGGTAGATCCGCGGATCCACACGCGGCCTGCGCGTTTCGCGAGATGCGGACATCGCCTCTTCCTACGCCGGACACCGGGCGTTATTCCGGGCCGGCGCAGGTCAGCGGCGAGGCAACGAGTTTGCGGTACGAGCCCGCGATCTCGGAATCGGCGCCATCCCTGCGGACGGCTGACCGCGGACTGCTGATCGCAAGCGCCGTGCCTGTAACAGAAGGCGTTGCATCCCAACGATGGGTTGGTGATGACGAGCGGCGGAAGTGTGACCTTGGAAACAATCCGAGGGTGACAGCGATACAACTTGAGCCACTGCAGTCACTCGGAGGTCATGCGAGCTGCGGCCGCCATCCAACGCCGCGCACCGATGGGGGCGCCGGCGCCTCCGATCGCACACACGCTACTGCGGCGCCGGCGCGAAGCGGCTTGCTCGCATGCCTCCGAGTGACACGTTCGCCCTAGGAGGCCTGCCTAGCGGATCCGGCCGGCATACACCACGCGGGCGGCCAGGTGGTGCTCCTCGGCCCGGCGCATCACCGCCTGGAAGTCGGGGTTGCTCCGCAGGATGTCGAAGCTCGAATCGCGGGCGATCAACGGGAAGTTCGCGTACCCCGTTCTGACCGCCCGATCGACGAAGTCGAGCGCGTAGTCCGGCCGCCCTCCACGAGCCATCATCCGCGCGACGATGAACTGCCCTTCCGGATCGGGGAAGTCCCGGTACTGCTCGTGCACCTCGTCCCAAACGGCGACGTCGCCCTGGATGATGCTCTTGACCGCCCGCACGAAGGCCCCGAAGGAGTTGCTCCCCAGCACGCGAATGTGATCGTCGGCCACCGCCACGGCTTCCTCGTTACGCCCCATCTGCACCAGCACCCACGACACCTCGAAGGGATCGTGCTTCCTGGCCTCGAGCAGGGCGCCTTCCAGGTCCCCGAGCGCGTCGAGGGTGTGGACCATCGAGGTGCGAATCTCGGGATCGAGCGCGCGCGCGCGGCGGTAGGCGGCGACCGACTCGTCGAGCAGCCCGAGGTAGCGGAAGCCGGTGATCATCTGCACGTAGCTCCCGAGGTCGTTCGGATTCCTCTCCAGGACCCCGAACAGCCGGTCGAGCGCCTGCTCGGCGCGGCCGCGATCCAGCTCGATCGTCGCCTGCACCTGATGTCCGATCGACAGGTTCGGGTGGAGCTCGAACGCGCGAGCCAGCGCGTCTTCAGCCTTGGCGTAGTGCTCGTCGCGATTGACGACGTAGTACTTGCCCATGACGCGGTAGCAGCGCGCGAGACGCACCCAGGTCGGCGCATAGTTCGCGTCCGCCTCGAGCGACTTGAGATAGAGGTCTCGGGCCATCGCCAGGTCGCTGCCCAGCTCGGCCAGGCGGTTTGCGCGCAGGAACAGCTCGTAGGCCATCGCGTTGGCGGGGACGTCGCGTGCGAGCGCGCGCTTCTCGCCGGCGCTCAGCGGGAGCTGCAGCGATTCGACGATGCGCTTGGTGAGCGTGTCCTGGATGTGAAACACGTCGCGGCCTTCGACGTCCTCGGTGAGCGACCAGGTGACATTCCCTCCCGGCACTTCCACCAGCTGCGCGGCGACCCGGCAGCGTTCACCGGCCGGCAGGATCGTGCCGACCAGGACCGCGTCGACATCCAGCTCGCGGGCGATCTCGCGCAGGTCGGCGTGCCCGGTCGCGAAGCGAGCGGCGGCCATCGGCGAGCGCACCACCAGCGAGTGGATTCCCGCCAGCGACATGGCGATCGCGTCCGCCAGACTCGGACCGAGGAAGTCCTTCTCCGCGTCCGACCGCAGCATGCGAAAAGGCAGCACCGCGAGGCGCGCCACCTGCTGTTGAGTGAGCGGCTGAGTCACGCCGCTCGGCAGGAGCGGCCGGAGCTCGGCGGCCATGCTGTCGGCATCGGAATGACGCTCGGCCGGATTCTTGGCGAGCGAGCGCATCAGCACGCGACCCAGGGCGTCCATGTCGCGGGATCCGGAGGGCAGCGTGGGCCGTGAATGGAGGACGGCGTGCATCACCTCCACCGAGGCCTTGCCCGCGAACGCCGGCCGGCAGGTGGCGGCCTCGGCCAGCGTCGCCGCCAGCGCGAAGAGATCGGCCCGCGCATCGACCGTCTCGCCGCGGATTTGCTCGGGAGCCATGTATCCCGGCGAGCCCATCACCGCGCCCGTCATCGTGAGCCCGCGCGGGGCGATCGTGTTCTGTCCTCCGTGGACCAGGCCGAAGTCGAGCAGCTTCACCCGGCCATCGGCGAGCACGAAGACATTGGAAGGCTTCACGTCGCGATGCACGAATCCGCGCCCGTGCAATGCCGAGAGAGCCTCGAGCACGCTGATCCCGATCCGCGCCACCTCGCCCGGCGGAAGCGGTTTGGTCACGATGCGATCGGCCAAGGGCTGGCCTTCGAGCAGCTCCATGACGATGAACGGCCGTCCGCCCGCGGCTTCGCCAATCTCGTAGACCTGGCAGATGCCGGGATGATTCAGGGCCGCGGCGGCGCGCGCCTCCCGCCAGAAACGAGCCAGGAGCTGCGGATCGTTGAGCTCGGTGCGCACCAGCTTGAGCGCGACCGCGCGCTCCAGGCGCTGGTCGCGCGCCGCGAACACCACGCCCATGCCGCCTTCGCCGAGGCGCCGCTCGATCCGGTAATGGCCAAGAGTCTCGCCGATCATTGAGTCAGGCAGCGTAGGACACGGGGCGGCGCGAGCGCCAGGGGTCAGGCGTTCGTGACCGGCGCTTCGGCGTGCGCGACCTCTTCGATCCAGGCGCGCTGGAGCTCGGCGGCCGCCAGGGGCGATACGCCGCGGGGGCGCGCCTCCTCCAGAGGGGGCAGGGGGGACCCGCGACGGGTGCGTCGCGCGGGCCAGTCGAAGAGCGCGGGCACGTGGCCGCTGGTGCATTCATCCAGCCGCTGACGCAAGGACTCGAGCCAGGCGCGAGTCCGGGCGTGAGCCTCGGCGCTGCGGCCGTGCGCTCTCAGGTAGGCCGCGAGGAACGTCCCGAGCCACATGGGCTCCACGTGGACGGCATCGGGATCCGGCCTGAGGCCGAGAGGCGTGAACAGCTCGCGCTCCACGCTCGAAACGAGCTGCGCCGCCCGCTCGGCGGGCAGCACCGACGGAGTCAGCGACACGGCGAGGAGCAGCTCGGGGCGCAGGCCCCTCACCGGACCGCTCGGGGCCACCGCCTCGTGCACCGTCCCCGTTTCCTCGTCCCAGAAGGTTTCGTTGAAGCACTGGCCGTGCTGGCGCGCCCAGGCCAGGAAGAAGGCCGCGTTCTCCTTGCGGCCCACGAGCCGCGCCATCTGCGCCATGGCGACCAGCGCGTGGTACCAGAGCGCGTTGAGCGCAGCGGACTTGATGCCTTCGTCCCCGACCTGGAGCAAGCCATCGCCGTCCACGCGGATCCCGGCCCGCGTGCCGCCGCGGTAGTACTGGAGCACGCTCTCGAGCTGCGGGTAGAGGTCCCGGATGGTGGCCGGGTCTTCGCTGCGCCGGGCCAGGAGCTCCGCCGCGTGGATCATCCACAGCGAGGGCTCGGGATCCTGGTATCCGGAGCGACTCCCGCCTTCCAGCGAAGAGGGGATCAGGCCATCGTCGAGATATCCGGCGAGGCCTCGAAGGATCTCTCCCACGGTCTCGAAGGCGCGCATCGAGATCAGGCCGGGCAGAGCGCGGAGCGTCGACGTGGGTCGCTCGACCACGCCCGGGAACGGGTCGAGCAGCGTGAGCCGGCCGTCGCGCCGGGCCAACCCCTGCGCGCACGCCCAGGCGAGGCGCTGGGTCCATGGATCGTCGGCCTCGATCAGCGGTGAGGAGCGGCGCGCGAGCAGGCCGTCACCATGCGCGGCGGCCGCTTGCCGAGCGGTGTAGTCGGCGCCCTGGACCGCGCTGGCCAGCACCGCGGAGCGGCGCCCGCGCTCGGTCTGGGCCAGCACCGCCACGCACTCGGAGAGCGTTTCCGGAGGGGGTGTTCCCAGACGTCCCTCGGAGGCCAGCGCGCGGAACAACCCTTCCTCGGTCGACGCCACGAGCACCACCGTCTCGCCGGGCGCGAGATCGACATCGAAGTGACCCGGAATCAGCGCGTCCTCCTCCGACTTTCGCGGCTCGAGATCGTGGCTGATTCCGCGCCTCCAGAGACGATTGGCCACGAAGATTCCCTGGTGCCAGAAGGTGAGCGTCGGATCGGAAGCGGTGATCTGGATGCGCGCCCGTCCCGGGATGGCTTGTGACAGTCCCTGGAGGTCGGGGCTCTCGCGCGGAATGGCGTCGGGATCGCGCGCCACGATCAATGGGCTCACGCGGAGGCGGGCGGCGCCACCCAGGACGTGGCGATAGCCGATCACCACCGCATGATGACCGTGGATCATGAATAGTGAGCGCTCCACCACCACCTCTCCCGCCCGGAAGCGCCACGTCGGCCAGGGATGCGACGTGAAATGCTCGAGCGTCGCGCGCTCGACACTGGCTTCGGCGGTGAGCACGGGCGCGAGATCGCAGACGCCGGCGTCGGTGCGCATCCGCTCTTCGAGGCCGAGGAGCGTGGTGACGACCTCACCATCGGCGCGAGCGGCGTGGAGCCAGGCGTGCGTGCGCCGCAGCGGCCACCCGGCCGCGGTGCCGTGGGCCGAGCCACCGGCGCCGTCGACGACGATCCACTCGCGACCGTCGGTGATCACCCGCTCGGGGCGGACTTCCTCTTCCTGCATGCGGGGGTTCATGCGACGCCTTCCTTGGACAGACCCATGCGATCGGGCGGGGATGCTAGCACGGGGTACCGCGCTGCACGAACCTCAACGGGAACGACTTGGATGGCTTTTCTCCAGTTGCGGCCCTCAAGGGGCGGAGGCTTGAAGCACCGACGAGAGCGGAACGATCGAGACGCCCTCGAGCTTGCGCGGCGTGAGGGCCGCGGGCAGCCATGCGCGCGTGAGCGGCGTGGCGCGCATCCACACCACCAGCTTCCCGCGGGCCCGCGCCTGCTCGAGGGCCTTCTTCCAGCGCCGATCGAGCGGCCCCCGATCCTTTGCGCGGGTCTCGGCATCGATGATGACGTCCGGCTCCGCATAGCCCACACCCATGTCCGCGGCCAGCGAGCGACAGACCGATCCCGCGACGGGCGACACGTGCAGGAACGTGAGGTCGCGCTTCTTGAGCTCGCGGTAGATCGCCCGCATCAGGGTCATGTCCTGGGTGGCCAGCGAGCCCAGGTGATTGGCGACCGCCGCCACGGAACCCGCCTGTCCCAGATCGTGCGCCACCTGGCTCGCCACCTTGGCCGGCTTCATGGTCACGAGCAGCGTGCCGGGGCCGGGGTTGACCTGGGGATAGTTGAGCGGCTCGAGCGGAAGGTGGAGCACCAGCTCCCGCTCGTGATGATGCGCGGAGCGGAAGGCTCTCGAGCTGCCGCGCTCTCCCGGCACCACCGCCACGGCGAAGGAGCCGGACGTGGCGAAAAAGGAGTCCGCTCGGGCCGCGTCCTCGCCGAATCCGAAGAGGACGAGGGCCAGTCGGGCCGGCTCATCGGACTTTGGCCCCTGGCTCGAGAGACCTCGCACGAATTCCAGCTCGTGCGTGGCACGGTTGGGCAGTCCGACGACCAGCTGGAGGAGCGGCGCCCCTTCTTCGGTCCAGCCCTCGCGCCCTCGGAGGACGCCGCCCCCGTGCGCTTCGAGATCGCGGGTGATCGCATGATTGAGCTGCAGGAACGAGGCTTCGGCCGGGACTTGAACCCGCCAGACCACGGCTGGTTTTCGCCCCGCAAGGACCCGCTCCGACACGTCACGGGCAGGGATTCCGGCATGCCGCAAGGTGGATCGCAAGGTGACGCCGACGAGCCGGGTGATCTCGGCGGGATCCCCCAGTCCGAGCCGGCGAGCGAGCGCCAGCTTCCCGCCATCGGAGCTGGCATAACGGTACGCCTGGCCCACCGTGAACAGAGCCAGCGCGGCAAGAGCGATCCACCCCAGCAAGGCGAGCGGGGGCTTGGATGGGCTCTTTCGCTTGGGCATGGTGCGAAGCGCACGGTAAGCAGGGCAAAGGAGCACGTCAACGTCCAGTGCCACAACTGTTTTTGCACAAATCTGACACTGCCAAGAAGGTCGGGTGACAGCCTTCTCCGGGGCTCGCCGATCATCTTCTGTAGCAGGGCATCCGTCCGGGGTGCCCAACGACCATTTTGGAGGTGGGCAATGAGGCTTTTGCGACTCGCTCTCCCCGCGCTCGCTTTCGTAGCCGCCGGATCCTGGGCAACAGATTCCTCGGCGTGCGACGACAGCAAGACGAGCGCACGCACAACCGCAGCGCGCAAGGCGACCCCGACCGCGCAAACGGCGCAATACACGCAAGGCTCATCGTGTGGCGCCAAGTCGACCAGCGCCTCGGCCGCGAGCAGCAGCAAGACCTCCGCGAGCAAGAGCTCCGCAGCCGTCTACGCCGCATCCTCCAACTCCTCCTGCGCCTCCAAGAGCACCACCGCCTCCGCGAAAACCGCCGTCGTTGCCGGCAGCTCCAGCCATTGCTCGCCGGGTGCGAAGACGACGGCCGTCATGGCGGGCAGCTCGTGCAGCGGGCGCGGCATGTCGACGTCGGCCGCCAAGACCGGTCACGGTGACTGCGACGCCTGCGCCGACATGGCGCTGTGCTACGAGGAGCTCGAGTCGGCCGGCACCCGCACCCAGGTCGTCCCGCTCAAGAACGGCGTGATGTTCGTGTACACCGCCGAGTCCCCTGGCCGCGTGAACGTCGTGCAGACGGCGATGGCCCGGCGCAACGACCGTCTGGCGCAGATCGTCACCGCGGGCGACAAGGCCCACCTTTGCCCCGAGTGCAAGACGATCCGCGGCGCGATGGCGAGCGGCAAGATGAGCCGCGAAGTGGTCAACATCGAGGGCGGGGCCCTCACCCTGATGACCTCGAACGATCCGGCCGTCGTGGCTCGCATCCACGCGATGGTCGACAGCCACAAGGGCGGCCGCTCCAAGATCTGAGCGATTCGCCTCTGTGGTGCTGGGCCGGCCCTGCGGGGCCGGCCCATCGTATTGGGGGCTCTTTGCCGCGTCCTGGCCCGGGGGGCTAGGCTCTTAGGTCCATGAAGCCATCCCGCTTCAGCCAACGGATCATCGTGATCCTGGGTCTGGGCGTCGCGTTACCAGCCCTGGTGCTGGCGGCGCTCGGCATCTTCCTCACGCTCAGGATCTCGGAGGCGGTGGAGTCGCAGAGCCTGCGCTACGACCACTATATGGCCCAGCAGGTCGTGGAGGGCTTCGAGCAGGAGCTGCTCTCCCACCTGCGGGATGCGGTGGCCGTCGCCGAGATCGAGGCGCGCAACGGCGCTTCGACGCAGACCATCACCTCGGCCCTGGCTCAGGGCACGCGGGAGTTCCGCGATCCCGACTTCGTGCCGCTCTCTCAGCTGTCGGACTATCTGCTGCTGGTCGTCGAATCGCAGCCGCTGGTCTATGGGCAGGACGTGCGCGGTCCCAATCGTTCGCGCTTCTCGGGAATGATGCTGCGGGACGGCCAGGGCGAGATCGTCGGCGCCGGAGGGTGGTGGGTGGACCCTCGAGTCTTCCTCAAGGATCACCTGCAGGGTGTCATGGAAGACCGGCTCGCATCCAACACCCGCATCTACGGCGGCATCGAATCGTCCCGCAATCTCTCGGTCGCGGTGATCGGGCCCGACGGCGCCGTGCTCGCCAAGGTGCGCGAGCCGGCCGGACCTTCGGAGTATGGCACCGCGCTGATGGAAGGACCGTTCGAAGGGTACGCGATTCGCGTCGCTCCGACCGGGAACGCGCCGGTCGCGTGGGCGCGTCGCTTCGTGATCATCGAAGTCGCGTTCATCAGCCTGATGGGGCTCGTGATCATTGGAGCGACGTTGTTCGGGCTGCGCTACACCGTGCGGCAGCTCGAGCTGGCCCGTATCAAGTCGAGCTTCGTCTCCAACGTGTCTCATGAGCTCAAGACGCCGATCTCGCTGATCCGGCTCGCCGTCGAGACGCTCGAGATGAGGCGGTTCACGTCTCCCGACCAGGCCGAGAAATTCATCCGGCAGATCGGACGCGAGACCCTGCGCCTGAGTCAGCTGGTCGACAACATCCTCGACTTCGCGCGCCTCGAAGCCGGACAGCGCGTGTTCAAGTTCACCGACGTCGATCTGGGCGAGGTGGTGCGCGAGACCCTGGACAGCTACCGCCTGCGGCTCGAGGACAAGGGATTCACGCTGACCGTCGATCTCCCGGACCATTTGCCGCAGATTCGCGGGGAATCCAACGCCATCGCCCAATGCCTCCTGAACCTGCTCGACAACGCGATCAAGTACTCGCGCACCCGCAAGGAAATCCGGGTCTCCGCGGCAGCCGCCGAGGGCGAAGTCTCGATTTCGGTGTCGGACCGGGGCATCGGAATCGCCCCGCGGGACCAGAGGAGGGTCTTCGAGAAGTTCGTGCGTCTGGAGACGGGTCTGGTGCACGATGTTAAGGGAGCCGGGCTGGGTCTGTCGCTGGTGGATCAGATCGTCCGGGCTCATGGAGGGCGCGTCGAAGTCAGCAGCGCGCTCGGGGAGGGCAGCACGTTCACCCTGGTCTTCCCGGAGGTCAGTCGGGCCGAAGGGGCCAAGGGTGACGAGCCGCAAGCGAGGACCGCATCATGACCGAAAACAATAATGACAAGAAGCGCGTGCTGATCGTCGAGGACGAGGAAGGGCTCATCGAAGGGCTGGAGCACAACTTCAAGTTCGAAGGGTACGACGTGCTCACGGCCCGCAATGGGTCCGAGGGGCTCAAGCTCGCACTCAAGCAGAAGCCGGACGTGGTGGTGCTGGACATCATGCTCCCCGAGAAGGACGGGTTCACCGTGCTCAAGGAGCTGAGGCAGCGGCACCGCGACATGCCGGTGCTGGTGCTGACCGCGCGCAACTTCGAGGCCGACGTGCTGAAGGGCTTCGACCTGGGCGCGGACGACTACCTGACCAAACCGTTCGGGGTGAAGGAGCTGCTGGCCCGGGTGAAGCGCCTGGTGTCCAGGGGCCCATCGACCGCCCCGCCGCCCGGACCGACCAAGTACAAGTTCGGGGACGTCGAGGTGCTGTTCGAGCCCCGCGAGGTGCGCAAGATCGGCAAGCAGGTGGCGCTCTCGTACAAGGAGTTCGAGCTGCTCAAGTACCTCATCGAGCATCGCGGACGCACCGTGTCGCGCGAGGAGCTGCTGGAGGAGATCTGGGGCGTCGACGAGGAGCTGGGGGTCACCACCCGCACCGTCGACACGCACGTCTCCAACCTGCGCTCGAAGCTGGGCGGCGGATTCGCCCAGCCGTTCATCGTCGCCGTCCACAAGGTGGGCTACAAGTTCGTGGAGCCGTGACG
>DASTBI010000079.1 GCA_035712145.1 Candidatus Eisenbacteria bacterium
CCGCCGCGTTCACGAGAAGCGCGTCGAGCACCGTGCGGCGGGGACAGAAGCCTCCCATCCCGTCGTTCGCGTCGGGAATCGTGCCGCGCAGCGCAAATGGACCCACATCGAACGTCATTCGCCGGCAAATAGGCGGCACCCCTGTCGCGGCAAGGCGCTGAAGGAGTCCCCAGCGTCCGAGGATCTCGGCGCCATGGGGCCACAGGATGTGTGTCGAAATCGTGTCGCTTGGGAAAGTCGCCTTATCGACGAGCAGGACCTTGAACCCGCGGCGCGCGAGGAGCATAGCGGTCGGCGAGCCGGCACACCGCGCGCCGATGACGATGGCGTCGTACATCGTGAACCTCCCCGTTGACAGACACTACCCAACGCGGGAGGGCGTCGCCATCGGACGGATTACCCAAAATCACGACGTCTTGAAATTGGGTAATTCTTCGTACGGGATTCAGATGAGGTTGTGCTCGTAGGCCCAGGCCGTGGCGGCGGAGCGGTTCGATACGCCGAGCTTGTCGAAGATGTTGCTGACGTGACGGGCGACGGTCTTTTCGCTGATGAACAGCTCCTCGGCGATGTGCCGATTCGTCTTGCCGGAGGCAATGAGGCGAAGCACCTGTGCCTCCCGTTCGCTGAGCGAGCCGGCAGGCTCACTCCTGCCCCGATTCGGTTGCTCGCCGATGCGTGCGAGACAGAACTCGGCGTTGAGCTGCTCGAATAGCCTCCGCGCGGCCTCGACGTCGAGACGCTGGCCCTCCTGATCACCACGCCGCTCACAGACACGGGCCATCAGGAGGCACGTGTGCCCCTCTTCGTAGGGCATCTCCAGATCGCGCCAGATCTCGGATGCTTGACAGAGCCACGTGGCGGCATCCTCCACGTCGCCTTCTGCGAGGAGGACAGCGCCGGTGGCCTGGGCGGACGCCGCGTTCAGCAGCGAGGCCCCGATGGCGCTTGCGATCGTCGACAGCTCGGTGGCCGCTGCCCGTGCGTGTTCGACATCACCGGCGGCCAGCAGGATGTCGACGGCCGCGGCCAGCATTCGTGCCCGGGCCGCCTGTGTCCGCGTATCGAGCAGAACGCTGCGGATTGATGCGGCGGCGGCATCGATCTCTCCCTGGGCGAGACGAAGCAGCGACAGTCCCGGCTGTGGCTTTCGCCCGCGTTCGTTCGCCTGCATATATGCGGCTTGAGCCTTCTCGAAGTCACCGCGAAGCCGGTGAATCTCGCCGAGGCGGTAGAATGCCGCGCCCGCCGCCGGCCGGGACATCAGCAGCTCACAGGCGTCCTGCGCATCCCGGACCGCTTCATCCCACTTCCCGCGTAATTGCATGACCTCGGCGCGATAGAGGAGGCACTCGCCGCGATAGCGCACGAGATCGGGTTGCGCGGCGCACCAGCGCGCGAGCGACATCGTCCACTCGTACGCACGGCGCAGATCGAAAATCTCCTGGCATGCCTCCAGCACGGTGCAGTAGGCATCGCCCGCTATCATCGGCGACACGTCTCCTGCCATCGCCGCGACCATGGCTTCGTCGAGCAGCGCGACACCCTCGCGGACGCGTCCGAGACGGATCAGGGCACGCCCGCGACCCTGAACGGCTTTGCATGCGAGATTACGATCCCCGTATCGGCGGGCGATCTCCGCGGCCTGATTGAAGAGGTCATCTCCAGCGGCTGGATCACCCTGCATGATGCGTTGAATGGCGGACGGTATGAGCAGGTATCCGCGGACGACACACTCGATTCCCGCCTCGTCCAGGATGTGCTGGGCTCTCGCGAACCAGCCTGATGCAGGAGCGATGGCGCCTCGCAGCTGCAGTTCGACGGCGAGCCGGAATGCAGATCGCGCAGCGCCTTCGGGGTCGCCGCGCTCGAGAAACGTCCGATGGGCCCGTTCCCAGACAGCCTCGCTCTCGTCCTCCCGCCCCAGAAGGTAGGCAGCCGTCGCGAGTCGTTCGAGGTCTTCAGGTTCCAGCGGGGCTTCCCGATCAGCTGCCTCGAACAGGCGATACGAGTCCGCCCATGTGTGCTGGTCGAAGGACTTCCGGGCACGCGCGAGGAGGTGGATGTCGCTCATGCGCCTGTGCAGAATGGTAGATCGTTCGGGGCCATCAAAGGGACGGCGGGCTGAAAACTCGGTTGGCTCAGCGTCGGGGGGAGCTTCTGACCGTGATGTTTGTGAACGTCGTCTCCAGGACTGCGACCCCTGTGGAACGGTAACGGCGTGTGAATCCCCCGTCGCATGAGTCAGTCCAACGATGAGCGAGCAGCTTCGGCTCGCCGATCTTCTCGGCGGTCTTTCGATTGTGTCCGGTCTCCCTCCCGCGGCGCTTCAACCAGAATCAGGCTGGGCGCGGTCTTGTTCTTGGAACGCGACATGTTGCACATCGGGATCGGCCCTATCGAATACGTTGCAGGACCGCCGGACCTCCTCGCGAGTGAGCACCAGGGCAGCTCTTGCGCTCGTGAGGTGCGCATCAGCGAGGAGGTCCAAGTTCTGTAGAGCGTTTGCCCAAGAAGAATTTGATCCACACAGGACACGGCGGTGCGGTGCCGCAGCGGAAAGCCGCATCGAGGATGTCAGCCTGCGGCGCTTGTTGTGGTGCGGGAGACCGGCCTGATGTGGGCGAACATGCTGCGGGCGTTCCAGGTTGGGAACGCTCTTACGAGCGACGGGGAGCCGTCGAGTTGGATGCGGCCGTCGCGGGTGGCTTGGGCCCAGGTGAGGTGGCCGGCGTGCCATTTGACGAACGCTTCGGCTTCCGCCGTGATGTAGAGATCCTCGTCGAGGCCGGGGTACGTCTTGCAGATCTCGGTGTCTCCGAGCTCGATGAGAAGCCAGTAGCGCTCACGCCGCGGGCGACCGGTGAAGTCGAAGCGGATGACGACGCGTCGATCCGGGAGCCGGTCTCGGCGGAGCGCGTTGCACATCGACCACAGGGCCACAAAGGGGTCGAGGTTCTCAGGGGCGATCTCGAGCCAACGCGCACCCCACTCGCCGAGCGACTGGCAGACCTTGAAGAGGTCGTGGCCCGCAGACGTGAGCTCGTAGTGGTGCCCGCGCCCCTTAGCCTTGGGTGCCGACTTGACGACACCGAGCCGTTCGAGCTGTGCGAGCCGCTGTGAGAGTAACGTTCGGGAGAGTCCGGGCGCGCCCTCGAGGATCTCGCTGAAGCTTCCGCAGCCAAGGTATAGGTTGCGGATGATGAGAGGTGTCCAGCGCTCAGCGAAGATCTCGGCGCCGCGAGCGATGGGGCAGTACTGACCGTACGTCCTCACGACGCCAATGTTCCACACTCGCCTTCGATTGTGAAGTCCAGATTCTTGACTTTACGGCCGCGGTCCGTGGTGGTCCGATGGAGCTGTCGAGAGAGGAGGACACCATGACGACACCGACAAGCGCGGAGGTCGGCCACGGGAGCAAGGGTCCAACCGTCGTCGAGATCGACGGGTTCCGAGGCCGGCTGATCAGTGCCGACCACCACGACTACGACATCGCCCGTGCAGTGTGGAACGGTGCGATCGACCGTCGCCCGCGCCTGATCGCCCGATGCATCGGGACCGCCGACGTGGTCGCGGCCGTGCGTTTCGCCCGCGACCGCGATCTGGAGATCGCCATACGGGGCGGAGGCCACAACGTCGCGGGCACCGCCGTCTGCGACGACGGGATCGTCATCGACCTCTCGTCGATGCGGGCCGTGCGCGTCGATCCCGCAGGCCGCAGGGCCTGGGTGCAGGGTGGTGCGCTGTGGGGCGACGTCGACCGCGAGACGCAGGCGTACGGTCTGGCCACCACCGGCGGAATCGTGAGCCACACTGGAGTCGCCGGGCTCACACTCGGCGGCGGCGTCGGCTGGCTGATGCGCAAGCACGGTCTCACGGTCGACAACCTCCTTGCCGCCGACCTCGTGACGGCCGACGGCCGGCGGCTGCGTGCGTCCGCGGACGAGCACTCCGACCTGTTCTGGGCGCTGCGCGGCGGCGGCGGCAACTTCGGCGTGGTCACGTCGTTCGAGTTCCGCCTCCACACCATCGGGCCCACCGTCCTGGCCGGGCCCATCCTCTGGGACGCGACAGATGCCGGTGAGATCCTCCGCTTCTACCGCGACTTCGTCCGCGACGCTCCCGACGAGCTCGGCACGGTCGTGAGGTTCGGCGCCGCGCCGCCGCTACCGGTGATTCCCGCGGATCTGCACTGGCGCCCGGTGGTGATGGTCGCTACCTGTTACACCGGGCCGATTGAGGAGGGTGAGCGGGTGCTTCGCCCGCTGCGCGCATCGCAGACTCCGCTCCTCGACCTGGTCGGGCCCACGCCGTACGTCGGATTCCAGAGCGCGATCGACTCGACCGTCGTCCACGGTTGGAACTACTACTGGAAGTCCACGCATCTCCCGGAACTCTGCGACGACCTCATCGATGTGATCGTCGAGCACGCGTTCTCCTGCTCGTCGCTGCGGTCATACGTGGCGATGTTCCATCTGAAGGGAGCGGTGAGCCGGGTGACTGAGGGCGGAACGGCGTTCGGGAACCGGCAGGCTTCGCATGCGATGACCCTCGATGGTGTGTGGCGACCCGGCGAGGAGTTCGGCGACCGGGACATCGCTTGGACGAGGAGGTTCTTCGCCGCCCTCGGCCGCTTCCGCGAGGGCGTCTACGTCAACTTCCTCGGCGGCGACGAAGAGCCCGATCGGGTCCGCGAGGCGTACGGCGACTCGGTCTACCACCGGCTGATGGACGTGAAGAGCACGTACGACCCCGACAACGTCTTCCACCACAACCAGAACATTCGCCCGCGGTTGAGTGATGGTGTAGGTGGTTCCGATGGCGCGGACGATGTTTGATCGGTGTGGCGTTGAGCGGGCGGTGGTTCGGGGGTCTCCGGCGCAGAAGCTGGTGGCCGTCGGCACGCGCCTGTAACCACCCGGTGAGCGGCGTCCTTATTGCGCGTTTGCGCGCGTGGTTCGAGGGAGGTGACCCGAGCCGGTTTCGGGCACCACACGCGCCGATCACAGAGCATGTGAATGTCGGCCTCGCTCGTCCGTACACGATCGCCGACTGGCCGACGGTTCTTCGTGCCAAGTCCCGAGGCGTTCGAGGGCTAGCGCCGGATGGTGGGCGTCAGCGGCCGCAGACTGCTTGAAGCCGGCAAAGGCTGTGTCGCTCTTCGAGACTCACCTCGCGAAACCTTGGCGAACCTGTCAATAACAGGCCATTTACGCGGCTTCTCGGATCAACCAGTTGCGGAAATCGTCCAGTGCGGTGAGCCACTTCTTCGCCTCCGGCTCGAATTGGCTCTCGGGCTGGCTATCAGGCGTCGAACGCCTCGCGTTCCGGTAGGCGTTCTCGGGACGAATCCATCCCGAGGAGCCAGCTCCTGTAAATGCCAAAGAGTCAATAGTTTGCGGACATTCTCAGGGTTGTCGCGTAACTACATATGAGCTTGCGACGTCCAGGTTCCCCTCCTGCCAATGCGTGCTCGCTGTCATCTAGAATGCCCCTCAACTCCAACCGGGCCGCATGGAACTGAACAGTCTCTCGACTTGCCGGCGAGGCTTCCTGCGGTTGACCCGGCGCCTGCTGCTCGCGCTGTCTCTGGTCGGATGCGGCGCGCGAGCGGACGCCCAGATGCTCGATCCAG
>DASTBI010000080.1 GCA_035712145.1 Candidatus Eisenbacteria bacterium
GCCGATTGGACGACGAACGACCATCTTGCTTACGCTGTCGCCGCATTTCCCTGCGGGTCTTGGAGCCCGCGGACACCTCTATCACGTGAGGCCGCTGCGACGATTGCGGAGCGCTCGTGTCCGAGATATCGGTTCTCCTGGTGGATGACGAGGATGCCTTCCGGAAGCTCGTCGGAAGCGAGCTTTCCCACGCCGGCTTTCACGTCACGACCGCGCCCAGCTTGCGCGAGGCGCGCGATCTCCTGCGGCACCGCACGTTCCACCTGGCCCTGCTCGATGTTCGGATGCCCGACGGCACCGGTCTCGATCTCCTGACCGAGATCAAGGACAAGGCTCCTTCGACCGAGGTGGTGATGCTGACCGGCCACGCGACGGTCGCGGATGCGATTCGAGCCATGAAGGCCGGGGCGCTCGATTTCCTCATCAAGCCGTTCAAGTTCGAGGAGCTCGAGGTGGTCCTCGAAAAGGCCATGCAGAAGCAGGAGATGCAGCGAAGCCTCTCGGCGCTCGAGCACGAGGTGGACCGCATCCATCCGGGCGAGGATTTCATCGGTCAGAACGCGGCCGTGCGCGAGCTCCTTCGCATGCTGGCCAAGGTCGCCGAGACCGAATCGACGGTGCTGATCCGAGGCGAGAGCGGCGTCGGGAAGGAGCTGATCGCCCGGGCCGTCCACTGGCGCAGCAAACGGGCAAAGCAGCCCTTCGTGGTCGTCGACTGCGCTTCACTGCACGAGAACCTGCTCCAGAGCGAGCTCTTCGGACACGAAAGGGGCGCGTACACGGGAGCTGTCCGCCTGAAGCACGGCCTGTTCGAGGTGGCCGACCGGGGCACCATCTTCCTAGACGAGATCGCCGAGCTCACTCCGGCGCTCCAGGTCAAACTCCTGCGTGTCCTGGAGACCGGCGTCTTCCGGCGGGTGGGTGGGACGGCGGATATCCACGTGGATGTCCGCGTCATTGCCGCCACCAACCGGTCACTCGAGGTCATGATGAAGGAGGGCGGGTTCCGCGAGGATCTCTATTACCGGCTCAACGTGTTCTCGCTGCAGATCCCACCGCTACGCGAGCGGGCCGAGGACGTGCCGCTGCTGGCCGAGCACTTCATCCGCAACTCGCGTGTGATGCACAAGCGCTCCACACGAATCTCGGAGAGGGCCATGGAGGTTCTGCGCCGGTACCCTTGGCCCGGAAACGTGCGCGAGCTCGAGAACGTGATCGAGCGAGCCCTCATCCTGTGCGACGGCGGCGTCATCGAGTCCGAGCATCTGCCCCTGGGGGTCAGGCTCGAGCCTGCGTTCCATGGCGGCGGGCAGAACGATCGGCTCGTCACGCTGGCGGAGGTCGAGCGCCGCCACCTAAAGCGGGTCCTCGAGGAGTGCAAGGGCCATCGCCAGAAGGCTGCCGCGATCCTCGGCATCAGCGAGCGCAACCTCTACCGCAAGCTGAAGGAGCTCGAGGCCCAGGATGCCGCAGCCCGGGAAGCCGCCGGCCGAGGAGCTGGCCCCGCGGACTGAACCGCTTCTTGCTCTTTCCTTCTCGGCTTTCCAGGCCAGAAACCTCCAGCCCTGAATGCCGGTGAGGCACGCGAGTTGCGTTCTGGAAGGGGAGCCGGGGTTTCCCCTGCGCGGCCTCTGGCGAAGGAGAGAAGGCGTGCCACACATCCTGATCCACGACCCCCGCGGGCCACACGAGGAGTGGCAGAAGCTGTTGGCTGCAAGAGGCCGCGACGTCGTCGTGTGCTGCGACCGCGATTCGTTCGTAAACGCTCTGGGCGAACGCCGGCCTGACGTGCTGGTCTACGTCCTCACCGATCTCGAATTGGATCTACAGCTGTTGTTCGAGCTTCGGCGGGTCGCGTCGACGCTTCCCATCGTGCTCCTGGACGGCCCCACGGATCTCGAGATCCGGCGCCGCGTTCAGAAGCTGAATCCGACGTATTACGGCGTATCGCCGACCGATAGCTCGGAAGTGAGCGATGTCGTCCGGAGCACATTGGGCCGCGTCATGGATCGCATGACCCCGCTTTCCTGACGATATGACGATGCCGCCTGACAGAAAGACATGCGAACCCGCCGCTCCGATCTGACCGCGTGCGGGACCTAATTTTCCTTCAGCGCTTGGGCCAGGACCCCGAGGAGATCGTCGACGCTATACGGCTTGGGCAGGAAACCGGAGAACGCAATGCCTTTCGTGTCGGCGAGTCGGCGTTTATCCGCCAGCCCACTGCTCGCGATCAGCCGCAAGCCCGGATCCATCCGCTTCAGGGCCCGCGCGGCCGCCAGGCCGTCCATGAGAGGCATCGTCATGTCGAGCACCACCGCCGCGACTTCTCCGCGATGATGCCCGAGCTGCTTGACCGCGCTGGGCCCGTCTTCGGCGGTCATCACCCGATAGCCGAAGGTGGCCAGGGCACGGCCGGTCATTTCCCGGATGCCCGGCTCATCGTCCACGACCATCACCAACTCGCCGTTCCCCGATGGCAAGGACGCGGCGCGTCCCTCTATCGCGTGAAGTGAGTCCGCGGCCGGATCGGGAGGAACGGCCGGCAGGTAGATCGTGAAGCGAGTGCCCTTGCCAGTTTCGCTGTCGACGTCGATGAAACCCCCGTGCCCCCGGATGATCCCGAGCGAGGTCGACAGGCCGAGGCCGGTGCCCTCGCCCTGCGGCTTCGTCGTGAAGAAGGGGTCGAAGATCCGATCCATGTGCTCGGCCGCGATTCCGGTTCCGGTGTCCGCGACGGCGATCGAGAGGTAATGGCCGGGACGTGCTTCCAGCGGGATCGGCGCCCGGTTTGGATCGAGCGCGACGTTTCGGGCCGTGAACGTGAGCGCTCCGCCGCCGGTCATGGCATCCCGGGCATTCACTGCGAGATTCATGAGGACCTGGTGAATCTGGGTCGCGTCAATGTGTGCCAGCCACAGGTCGGATGGCACTTCTTGCCGCAACCGAATATTGCGGGGCAATGTTTCACGCAGGATCTCGCAGACCTCGCGAATGATGTGCTTCACCGGTGTGGGGACGCGATCTCCCTCGATACCACGGGCGAACGAGAGCACCTGCCGGACGATGTTGGCTGCCCGTTCGGTGAGGCTTCCCAGCATCGCCACACATTCGAGACCTTCCGGGTCGTTGGCCAGCTTTCGTTCCAGCAGTCGCACCGAGACCATGATCGGGGCGAGGATGTTGTTGAGATCGTGGGCGAGGCCCCCCGCCAGGGTCCCAACGCTCTCGAGTCGTTGCGCGCGTAACAGCTGCGCCTCCGCAAGCCGCTTTTCGGTGATGTCGCGGAGGATGACGGTGAAGAGCTTCCGTCCGTGAACCTCGACCTGCGAGATCGAGGCTTCCATCGGAAACTCCTCGCCGTTCGCGCGCAGACCGGACAACGGGATGAGCCGGCCGATCGAACGCCGGGTGGTGCCGCTCACTCCGAATTGCCTGACCTGCTCGCCGTGAGCCGCGCGGAAGCGCTCCGGAATGAATCGATCGAGAGGCTGCCCGATCGCTTCGGCGGCGTGGATCCCGAAGGTCTTCTCGGCAGCCGCATTGAACACGATGACGCGCTGGTCGTCGTCGACCGTGATGATGGCATCCATCGCCGAGCCCACGATGCTGGCCAGGCGGGTTTCGGCATCGGAGTTCTCCTCGATCATGACGGCATGATGGAGCGCGGCGTTGCCCGTGTCTAGCGAACGACCCGCAGCCGGGACCCGCATGACAACCGCGACATCGGCTGCCACCTTGGCAGCCCGGACGCCTCGCTGGGTGCGAGGGAGCCGGATGGGCCGACTCGCAACCCGCCTCTCGAATTGCGACTTGTGGAGCACCGGTCTCGCTGACGAGTCGCACATGGTGATGGCACGAGGAATGCCCTGTACCGACGATGCTCGCGAGGGGCGTCTCTGGACCCGCGCAGGCAAATGCTCGCACTCCGAGAGACGCGGAAAGGAGAAGGTCATGAAAGCGCTGGTTCCGGATAACAGGCTGGCCACGTTCCGCAAGGAAATGGATCGGTTCTTCGATCGGCTGTGGGACGGCGACGACATGCCCGTCGGGGCGTGGACTCCGGATATCGACATCGCGGAGACCCCGGAAGCCTTGACCGTGAAGGCCGAGATCCCGGGGATCGAGCCCAGGGACATGCAGGTCGTGCTGGAGAACGGCGTGCTCGTCTTGCGGGGTGAGAAACGGCAGGTGACCGAGGAGAAAGAAGAGCGGCTGTATCGGAACGAACGGCACTACGGATCATTCGTCCGTAGCCTCCGGCTCCCGGCGAACGTCGACGCATCGAGGGTCTCGGCCATGTTCAAGAATGGCGTGCTGACCGTGGTGATGCCGAAGACTGCCGAAGCCAGGGGGAAGTCGATCCCGATCAAGACCGAGTAAGGTCTTCCGGCTCTCCACCTGTCAGATGCGGGCCGCTCCATCGGAGCGGCCCGCAAACTTTCAGGCCAACCCTGAGGTGCGCGTGGAGCCGTTCGGTCAGCGTCGCCGCGAACGCCAGATGCTGCCGACCACCCAGACGCCGAAGAGCAGCGAAAACAGGAAGCCGAGCGCGAAGAGCCACCACAGATGCGAAGCGAGCCCGTCGCTTCTGCGGAACCCGAGCGCCACGCCGAGAGCCACCACTGAAGCCGCGAGGATCATGGCCAGCGCCAATCGGTTGGTCATGCCCTGCAGTTCCTGGGCGAACTTCGTGAGCCCCTCGTGCTTCACGTTCAGCTCCAGCTCGCCTCGTTCCAGCCGGCCGAGGAGGCGACCCGCTCGCCGCGGAAACCCGAGACCCAGTTCGGCGGCTTCGGCCGCGGCCCGTCCCAGACGCACGACGCCGGCGGCCGGCGAACGCGAGGCTTCCCAGTGCTTGCGGAAGATCGGGCTCGCGAACTCGAAGTACTGGAACCCAGGGTCGAGCATGAGCCCCAGTCCTTCGCTCATGCTCACGACTCGAAGGAGCAGCGCCAGCTCTCCCGGAAGCTGGAGGCGGTGCCTGAAGGCGATCTCGCTCAGTTCACGGGTCACGGCGGCCGCGCTCAGCTCCCGGATCGACCGGCCGTGATAGCGGCTCATCAGATGATCGAGATCGTGAATGAACGCCGCTTTGTCGGCGTTTCGCCCCGCCACACCGAGCGCGAACAACTCCTCGGCCAGCGATTCGGGATCCTGGTCGAGCATGGCGAATCCCCCGCGCAGCAGGTGGTCCCGAACCCCTTCGCTGACACGGCCTACCATGCCGAAATCGACGACCGCGATCGCTCCGTCGGGCTGGACGAAGAAGTTGCCCGGGTGAGGGTCCGCGTGGAAGAACCCCAGCTCCAGGACCTCTCTCAGGAACATGCGGGCGGCATTCTGGGCGATGGTGCGGCGAGGGATCTTGAGCGCTTCGATACGATCGACGTCGGTCACCTTGATGCCCGTCACACGGTCGAGAGTCAAGACGCGTTCGGTCGTATGGCTCCAGTGGACCCGCGGGATCCAGATGGTCGGATCGTCCGCGAACGCGTTGCCCAGCCGTTCGGCATTGCGGCCTTCGCGCACGTAGTCCAGCTCGTTACGCAGCGTGTAAGCAAACTCCGACACCACCGGCATCAGCTCGTAGTCGCTGCCGAACCGCGTATGGGTCTGGGCCCACAGCGTCAGCCGGTCGAGGATCTCGAGGTCTCGCTCGACTTCCTCGATGACGTCCGGCCGGCGCACCTTGACCACCACCGATGTCCCATCGGGGAGCCGCGCGGCATGCACCTGGCCGATCGAAGCCGTCGCCAAGGGTTCGCGGTCGAAACTCTGAAAGAGGCTCTCGAGCGATTGCCCGAAGTCCTCCCGGATGGTGCGCTCCACGTGCGGGAAGGGGACGCGCGGTGCGGCGTCCTGGAGCTTGGCCAGCTCCGCGATGTATTCAGGTGGAACGAGGTCGGCGCGCGTGCTCGCCATCTGTCCGAGCTTGATGAAGGTGACCCCGAGCTCGCTGAGGGCAACCCGCAGCCGCTCGGGCGGGCTGATGCTGCGATCCCGAGCGTGCCACCAACGCGAGGCGAAGCGCCCGAAACCGGCGTGATCGACGAACGCGCCCAGCCCGTGTCGGGTCAGAATCCGGGCGACGTCACGCGACCGCGAAACGAGATCCGGGTCGGTGAACCATGATCGGACGGGCATGATGGCCATCGTTCCTCCCAGAGCGAGCCTCACCGCGATTCAGGGCACGACGCATGCCAGTGAGGAACCGAGGCGCCCCAGGCGATGGCGCTGGCGCGTCTGGCGAAACCTCGGTGAGGTATGGGCATGCGCACTTCCCGAACCTCCCTGGCCTTGGCGGGCACGGGAGCGGAGGCCGTCCGGCCCCGACAGAACGTCAGTCCGGCTGACAGCTGGTCACGTCGGGCGGTGGCTGGGTTGTTGTTCTCGGCGATGCCCTGGCTGATGCGGCTCGCGTCCGCGGTGAGCTTCAGGAGTATCCAGGTGCGGGGCGCCGAGCGGTTTCCGAAGCGGGGACCCGTTCTCCTGGTCGCCAATCATCCGGCGACCTGGACCGATGTGCTGGTCCTGCACGTGGCGCTGGGGCGCAAACTCCACTTCCTGGCGCAGGAGCCGCTGTTCCGGCCGACCGTTCGCGCCTGGCTCCTGCGACTATACGGCGCGCTTCCGGTGTCCAGTTCCGGAAACGCGGCCGAGCGGGGAGTCCGCAACGAGAGAACGCTGAAGCGCTGTCGAAGGCTGCTGGAACGAGGAGAGGTCATCGCCATCTTCCCCGAAGGCGTCAGCGAGGTGGACCGCTCGATCCTGGCGTTCAAGCCGGGAGCAGCGCGCATCGCCCTCGACAGCTGCGGCAGCGTACGCCCCCTGCCGGTCGTTCCGACAGGCATTCACTACGTGGACCGCACCGCGTTCCGGACGCACGTCGTGGTCAGCATCGGTCATCCGGTTCGGCTACCCATCCCGCCCGAGTCGGAGCACATCGAAGGCTGGATCGCGGCTACGACGGCGCGACTGGAAGATGCGGTGACCAGGCTGATCCTCGATCTGCCGGATCCGAGGATTCGCGCCGCGGTGGAGGAACTCGCGCCGCTGATCTCCTGTAAGCCCTCGAGCGACCCTGCGGGCTTCCGGCGCTCGCGGTGCGTCGCGCGATGGCTCTTGATGCTGCGGGGAGCCCGGCCGGCCGACTTCGCCAGCACGCTGCGCCACGCGCGGCGCCATCGGAAGTTGCGCGAGGCGCTTGCTCTCGAGCCGCTGGACGTGAGCGATCGATCGTGGGTGCACCAGGCTGGCCTGGTGCTCTCCCTGGTCGCGGGAGCGCCGCCGGCGCTGATCGGTCTGATCCTCAACGGCCCTCCGGCACTGCTCGCGGAGCACGTCGCGCGCCGCTTCGACCCGACCCGTGTGGCGCTGGCCCGGATCGCCGCCGGAGCCGCGCTGTTTGGATTGTGGTATGCAGTGATCGTCGCAGGGGCTGCAGTCGTCGGGCGCTCCCTCTGGGTCGTACTCGCGACTCTGTTCGCGACCCTGGCGTTGGCCGGTTGCGCCGTGGTCTGGAGCGATGCGTGGCATGACGCGCATGCGCGCTTTCGCTGGGTGCAGTCGTGGCGAAGCCCTCGGCTCATGGCGCAGCTCCGGGCGGAGCGCGCGGCGCTGTTGAGCGTGTTGGAGCAGACGCCCGCAGGTCGGGCGCGGAGCAAGGCTGGGGAGACCGCGGGGTGAGTCTGCTCCATACCCATCGCTTCTCGAGCTGGGTGCGCGGCCATCTGGTGTGCCGTGTCGAGGACGTGCCCGATCGATTCGCGCTCACCTTCGACGATGGTCCAAGTGCCGAAGCAACTTCGAAGATTCTCGACCGGCTCGCCGCGCACGGCGCGACGGCCACGTTCTTCGTTCTCGCCGGCAACGTGCGTCGCCACCCCGAGCTGATCCGGCGGGCGATCGCCGAGGGCCACGAGATCGGCCTCCACGGCGACCGACACTGGCCGCTGCCGCTGCTGCTGCCGGCCGGGATCCGAGGCGAGATCGAGCGTTGCGCCGCCGCCGTGGCCGAGGCCTCGGGCGTGAGGCCGCTCCACTACCGCCCTCCCTTCGGGTTCATGATGCCCGGGCAATCCTGGTTCGTGCGCCGTCTCGGGTTCATCTCGGTGCTCGGCGACGTCTACCCGGAGGACGCACACAATCCAGGGGTCGACCGGATCGCTCGCCGCGTCCTCACGCGGCTCACCGCCGGGTCGATCCTCATCCTCCACGACGGCAGCCCTCTCCCGGGGGCGGACCGTCGCCAGACCGTGGCGGCCCTCGAGGCCATTCTCGATGAGACCATGGCGAGAGGACTGAAGGCTGTGAGCGTGAACGAGCTGCTGAACCCTCTTCCATCAGCGGGAACCCGATCCGCGCGGCCCGGACACGTTGTACCCGCTGATCCTCCGGCGGCGCGCCATCCCCGGACCGCTGTCCTTCCCGGCGGCGATTAGCGGCGTGCCGATCGAAGCACGTGGATCAGCACGAGCCCGCCGGCCACGGGAAGCGCGAGGTCGGGCCGAATGCCCAGCGTGAACGCCGCCGAGCCACCGATTCCGCACCAGAGCAATGGTACGCCGCGAAGACATCCAGGAACTGTCGATGCGTGAAAGGGAGCTGCATCGATCGCTCAATGCCCGTGAGCAGGTCCTTGATCCGCTTCCTCCATGTGGCCTTGCGCGGCGCTGGTGGCCGCACGATGGAGATCCTCCACGTAGTGCACGAACTCGACGTAGGCGGAGACGTAACGCCGTCCCGCCTCGACGCTGTCTCCCGCGTGGCGCTTTCCTTCGAGCAACCGTTTGAAGTGCGACGAGACCCCGGCATTCATCGCATCGCCGAGGAGAACGGAGACTGGTTTGGGATCCCCAGTAGCCAGTGCGCGATCTGCAGCCGGGATCGCGGGACCGAGATCGCGGCCGGCTGGCTTCAAGCCCGTGAACGGCGCTCCCTCCCCGGCACGATGGACGCGTACCAGCGTTTCGAAGAAGTAAAGGTCAGCAAGCTCCTTCGCCTGGGAGCCGAGACGGCGCACCTCGATCGCGCGTGAGAACGCCTGCCTGATCTCCGCCTCATCCGGTTCACGGACCCAGATCAGCGCCGCCTTCACGTCGCCGGCCTCGAGCGCGCGCCGTGCCGCGCTGACGACGGGACCATCGAGACCGTCGCAGTGAGCCGAAGCAGGAAGAGCTCTGAGCGCCAAAGCCAAGAGGAAACACCACGAGATCAAGGTGCGGATCGAACGCAGTCGGATATTCATCGCTACCTCCCAGCGTGGCCCGGTCCGCAGGAGGCGGTGCATCTCCTGGACCAGCAGGTGAAGACGGGCCCCCATGCGAATACGGGTCCGCCGACCAGCGAGGAAGCCGCCGGGATGTCAGGCGTCCTGCCATCCTGACCGATGGGCGCGGGGCAACCCTCGCCCGCCATCGTGTATGTCCAACGCCCACAAGCCCGGAGTCGGGTGTCCTCGCGCCCGCGGAGTGGCATGTCCGATGCGGTCGCTGGGTCCAGTCCATGCATGCAAAGCGCCCGCGCCAGTGCCGGGTCCACGACCTGAGGGTGGACGACGCCCATGCCGACCTCCTCGAAGCACGGAAGCACAAGGTTTCCTGAGGACAGGCTGCGGGGCCATCCCGCTGCTGTTCACGGGCACGTGGCCACGGGTGTTCGGCTCCTGCCGGCGTACTTCGTACTGGCATTCGGGATTTCCTGGACGCTCGTCCTTCTGATTGCCGCCAGAACCGGCCTGCCGGCCTTGCCTCGGGCGTCCACGAGCGACCGCATGCTCGTCTTCCTCGCGATGCTGGCAGGCCCCGCACTCGCATCACTCGGCCTCACGGCAGTCTTCGACCGAGCGCGTGGGCTGCGCGGCCTGGCTGAGAGCCTGATTCGCCGGCGAATCGGACAGCGCTGGCTCACTGCGGTCGCGTTCACGCCCGCGGTCCTCCTCACCATCCTCGGAGCGCTCTCGCTCGCGTCACCGAGCTTCCGGCCCTCGCTCAGCGGCTCGTCGCTGTGGATGGGCCTGGCGATGGCGCTCATCGGAGGATTCGGAGCCGGCTTGTTCGAGGAGCTCGGGTGGACGGGCTTCGCGACGCCCCGGCTGCTGGCGCACTTCGAGTGGTGGCGCACTGGGATCGTCCTGGGCGTCCTATGGGGTCTTTGGCACGTGCTTCCCGACTTCTGGGGCGGCTCGCACTACGGCACGCTGTGGCCGCTGCACATGTTCGAGTGGATTCTGGCGCTCACCGCTTACCGCGTCCTCATGACCTGGGCTTACCGGTGCACAGGCAGTCTGCTACTGGCCATGATGCTGCACGCGAGCTTCACCGGCGCTCAGATCCTGCTTTGGCCGCCGGGCGCCTCGATGGGCGCCGAGCTGCTGTGGTACGGCCTCCTCGTGGCGGCTCTGTGGCTCGCGGTCGCCTGGGTACTGATGCACGAACGCGCGCAGGAGCGCAGGGCCTCGAGCGCCGAACAAACCCGCCATCGACGCGCCCGTCGATCGGGTGTGGCCGTGGATCGCCCAGATGGGCTCAGACCGCGGCGGGACCAAATCCCGTCTCCGGATCGGAACCATCCTCGGGGGTTTCGCCGCCATGCCCATCCTGCGATCATGCAGCCCGTTCGCTCGCCAATCCGACAGGCGGCGCACGACGCGGCGACGCAGAGGCACTCGAAGGAAGGAAGTGAATCCATGAAGATCCTGGTGGGTGTCGACGATTCCGCTCACTCGAAAGCGGCTCTGGAATACATCAAGACCACGAAGTGGCCGGCCGGCACGAGATTCATGGTGCTCTCCGCCGCCTCCGAGGCCGTCGCGTACAGCCTGGTCGATGCCGGAGGGATTTCCTGGATGCAGGCCGCCGACCAGGACACGATCCGTCAGGCGGAGGAGCTGACGTCGCGCGTGGAGCGCGAGCTTCGAGACGCGGGACTGGCGACGGAAGCGCGTGTCTTCCGCGGCGACCCGCGCCAGGGGTTGGTCGAAGAGGCCCGAAGCTGGGGGGCGGATCTGATGGTGGTGGGCTCGCACGGCCGCACAGGCCTCGGCAAGCTCATCATGGGGAGCGTGGCCAGCCATGTGGTCAGCCACTCACCCTGCAGCGTCCTCGTCGTGAAGCCGAGCAGCGGTACGTCCGATGGTCGATAAGACGCGGGCGTCGCGATCGGCTTCCGTACGCTCAGGGTTGCTCGAGCGCGCGCGACGGCTCGCGCCGAATGCGGCGGCGGGGAGCGCCCTCACCGATCTGGCCACGGGATTGTCCGTGGTGGAGATCGCCGAGCGCCGAGGTCTGCCGCCGGCGACCCTGATCGGGATCGAGAGCTTTTACGACCAGCTTCGTCACGAGCCGCAGATCTGCGACGGAACTTCCTGCCACTTCGCGGGAGGCCGCAAGCTCGCCGATGCGCTCGGCCTGCCGACTGGAACCGTGCGATGCCTGGGACATTGTTATGCGGCGCCTTCGTTCCGCAGCGGCGATCGGGTCTTCGCCAAACCGAGCGACCGTACGCTCGAAGCGTGGATCGAAGCGTGGGGCGAGAGCGGAGATCCGACCGAGGATGTGCGCGCGATCCCCTGTTCGAGCCTGGCTCCTCGGCCCGTGGTGTTTCGAAACCTGCTTGCGGGCGCGTTCCCCGCGGGTTTGAGCGATTACGACCTGCCGGACGGCGAGGCGATCCTGGCTGCGGTGGAGGCCGCACGACTGCGCGGCCGCGGCGGCGCACTCTATCCCACGGCGGCGAAGTGGAAGGTGGCGCGAGATACGGCAGCGGAGCGACGCTGGGTGGTCGCGAATGGGGACGAGGGCGATCCCGGCTCGTTCGTCGACCGCCTGCTGCTCGAACAGGACCCCCACGCGATCCTGGCGGGCATGCTGGCCTGCGCGCGGGCGATCGCTGCGCGGCGCGGAATCGTCTACATCCGTGCCGAGTACCCGCGCGCACAGCGCATCGTGCGCGACGCGATCGCGCAAGCGCGCGCCGCGGGGAAGCTCGGACCCGAGTTCGACGTCGAGGTGGTCTCGGGCGCCGGATCTTACGTGTGCGGCGAGGAGACCGCGCTGCTCCGGTCCATCCAGGGCTTGCGCGGCGAGCCATGGATCAAGCCGCCGTATCCAGCGGTCGCCGGTCTGCACGGTGAGCCGACCGTCGTGCAGAACGTCGAGACCCTGGCGGTCATCCCGTGGGTGGCGCGCAACCGCGCCGTCACCGAGACCAAGGCGGTGAGTCTTGCGGGCGCGCTGCGCCGCCCCGGCGCGGTCGAAGTCCCTCTCGGGATGCCGCTGCGTCGGGTGCTGGAGCTGGGTGGCGGTGGGCCGCCCGACGGGCGCACCTGGTCGATGGCGCTGATCGGCGGACCGATGGGGCGTGTGCTGCCCGCGCATCGGTTCGACACGCCGCTCTCCTACGAGGCCCTGCCCGGTCTGGGGCACGCGGGCATCGTCGTGCTCGACCAATCGGTGCGCCCACGCGATCTGGCGGAGCATCTCTTTGCTTTTGCCCGGGCGGAATCCTGCGGGAGCTGCACGCCTTGCCGAGTCGGAACCGCGCGGCTCGCCGGCATCCGCGAGCGCGAGACGCTGGAGCGGCTGCTCACCACCATGGAGATCGGAAGTCTGTGCGGCTTCGGCCAGAGCGTCCCACGGCCGATCCGAGACCTGATCGAGCATTACGGCGACGAGGTGCTCCCATGATCCAGGTCGACGGCAAGCAGGTCGCCCCCGATGGCTCGCTGCTCCACGCCTGTCGCGAGGCCGGGGTGCCCGTGGCTGCCTTTTGCTACGACGAACGCCTCTCGACCGGCGGCCACTGCCGCTCCTGCATGGTCGAGGTCGACGGCCGCCTCGTCGCAGCCTGCACGACCGCGGCCCGCGCCGGCAGCGTGGTGGTCACGGACAGCCCACGGTTGGCTGCCTATCGCCGCGATCTCGGCGAGCTGATGCTTGCCGAGTCGTCCCCGCGTGGGCCAGTCGCCGAGACCCTGGCGCGGTGGGGCGCCGACGGCAGCCGCTACGGTCGAGCCGGAGGCAGCCCGACCGTCGACGACTCGCATCCGTATCTTCGCATCGCGCTCGACCAGTGCATCCTCTGCCGCCGCTGCATCCGTGCATGCGATGAGATCCAGGGCCAGTTCGTGTACGCGGTCGCGGGACGAGGCGCGACGTCACGCCTGTCGTGGGGTGTCGGCGCCTTCGCCGAGTCTCCCTGCGTCTCGTGCGGCGCCTGCGTCGATACCTGCCCCACCGGCGCGTTGAGCGACGTGGACCGGCAGAGCCAGGTCCCAAAGACCTCGACCGTGCGCACCACCTGTGGTTATTGCGGCGTTGGCTGCCAGCTCGAGGTGCAGGCATCGAATGACCGGGTCGCGAGGATTCGCGGCGCCCGGGCTGCCGTGAACCGGGGACACCTGTGCGTGAAGGGGCGCTACGCGCACGGATTCTCTCGGCATCGCGACCGCCTCACGCAGCCTCTGGTGCGCCGAGGGGGTCGCCTGGAGCCGGCGAGCTGGGCCGAGGCGATCGCCGCCGTGGTGGCGGGGCTGGAGAAATGCCGCGGCGCGGTCGCCGGACTTTCTTCCTCTCGCGCCACCAACGAAGAGAACTATCTCTTTCAGAAGTGGCTTCGGGCCGGGCTCGGCACTCACGACGTGGACTGCTGCGCACGAGTCTGTCACGCGCCATCGGCCGCCGGGATGCGCGCGGCGTTCGGCACCGGAGCGGCGACCAACAGCCTCGAGGACATCGAGCGCGCCGACCTGCTCATGGTCGTCGGCGCCAATCCGACCGAGGCTCACCCCGTGGCCGGGACGCGGGTGCGTCAGGCCGCGCTCCGGGGGGCTTCGTTGATCGTGATCGATCCACGCCGCACCGAGCTGGCGGAGATCGCGGATCTCCACCTGGCGCCACGCCCGGGCACCAACGTGCCGCTCCTCAACGCGATCGCCTGCGCGCTGGTCGAAGGGGGCTTGGTCGACCGCGACTTCATGGCCGCTCGAGCCGAGGGCTGGGAAGAGTTCCAGCCCTTCATCCTTCGCCAGCCCCCCGAGGGCGCCGAGTCGGTGACCGGCGTTCCGGCCGCGGCGATTCGCGAGGCCGCGCATCGATACGGCAAGGCCGAGCGGCCGATGATGCTCCACGGGCTGGGCGTGACCGAGCACTTCCAGGGCAGCGAGGCGGTCATGCTGCTCTGCAATCTGGCGCTGCTGCGGGGCGCGGTCGGACGCCCAGGGACCGGCGTCAATCCGCTGCGGGGGCAGAACAATGTTCAGGGCGCTGCGGACATGGGCTGCCAGCCCGACCTTCTGACCGGGTACCAGGATCCCAACGATCCCGAAGTGCGGAAGCGCTTCGAAGCCGCATGGGGGCGACCCCTTCCCCGCCGCCCCGGCCGTGTGCTCCATCAGATGTACGAGGCGATCGGCACGGGCGAGATCCGGGCGATGCTGGTCTTCGGGGAAGACGTGATCCAATCGGATCCCGACACGAAAGACGTCCGGCGGCGACTCGAAGCTCTGGATTTCCTGATGGTCCAGGAGCTCTATGTCTCGGAGACCGCATCGCTCGCCCACGTGGTGCTCCCGGGCTCGAGTTTCCTGGAGAAAGACGGCACGTTCACGAATGGAGAGCGCCGCATCCAGAGAGTGCGGCGAGCGATCGCGCCACCCGGGCAGGCGCGCGCGGATTGGGAGATCCTGATCGAGCTGATGGCGGCGACCGGCTATTCGCAGTCGTTCCGGAGCCCCGCCGACATCATGGAAGAGATCGCCAAGGTCGCCCCCGCGTTCGCCGGTGTGAGCTACCCGCGGCTGGAGGGCGATGGACTGCAGTGGCCCGTGCCTTCCGCCGACCACCCCGGCACGACGTTCCTCCATGGCGAGAGCTTCCCGCGCGGCCGCGGTCGGCTATCACGGGTCGAATACGTCCCTACGCCGGAGCACGGAACCCCTCTCACGCTCGTGACCGGCCGTGTGCTGGAGCACTACAACACCGGCAGCATGACCCGCCGCACGCCGAACCAGGTCCTGGTGCCGGAAGATGCGCTGGAGATCCATCCGCGCGACGCCCGGTCCCGCGACATCTCGAACGGCCAGCGCGTGCGCATCGCCAGCGCCCATGGGGAAGCGCTCGTCCATGCACACGTCACCGACCGAGTTCCCGAAGGCACCGTGTTCCTCTCGTTTCACTTCCCCGATACGGGCGCCAACCGGCTGACCGGACCGGTCCGGGATCGGATCACCGGGTGCCCGCAATACAAGGTGACGGCGGTGGAGGTGAGCGCCGTCTAGAACGCCCGCGCTTTGGGGCGTACCGTGTCCCGCCTGCGCGCGACTCACTCTTCGCGCAGCGCATCCACCGGGTTCATCCAGGCCGCTCGGCGCGCCGGCGCGACCCCCGCGGCAAGCCCTACGAACAGCGCCATGGCAACCGCCGACACCACCATCCACGGCTGGATCGACACCTCGATCCCGGGAATCACCGCGGCGAGAAGCGCGGCGAAGCCGAAGCCGACCGTCAATCCGGCGATTCCACCGGCCACGGCCGTCACTCCGGCCTCGAAGAGATACCACGCGAGGATCTGCTGACGGCGAGCGCCGAGCGCCTTGATCAGGCCGATCTCTCCCGCGCGTTCCTGCACCACGATCCACATGATGGTGAGAATCCCGATCGCGCCCACGAGGAGGCTGATCCCCGCGATCGCGGTCACGACGCCGGTCACCACGGCCAGGATGCGGTTCACGGTGCCCTGTGCCTCTTGCTGCGTGGTGATCGTGAAGTCTTCCTCACCGTTATGGCGCTCGATCAAGAGCGCCCGCGACCGTTCGGCCACCGGCTGGATGTCGTCGTGCGTGGCAGCCAGCAGGTCGATCTCGTCCACCTCGGGACGGTTGAGCAATCGCATGGCGTCAGCGACCGGGATGAAGGCCGCGTCGTCGAGATCGAATCCCAGGTACTGTCCCTTGGATTCCATCACGCCGATGACCCGGAACCGCGAGGAGCCGATGCGCACCGCGGCGCCGAGCGGGTTGCCGTCCTCGAACAGCTCGCGCTTGAGTCGCGCTCCCAGCACCACGACCGCCGAGGCGCGATCGAAGTCCATCTCCGGAAGGAAGCGCCCGGTGGCGACGCGCCACGACCACACCTTCTCGGCTTCGGCGGAGACCCCGAAGATGTACACATCGCGGCCGCGGCCGCCGTACCTCACCCGCGCCGAGCCGAAGGCTTCCGGGACCACGCCCGTCACACCCGGGATGCGCCGCAAGGCGCGGGCATCGTCCAGCGTGAGCTTGCGCCGGCTGGCCAGGGTGCCGGGAATGCCTCCGGTCTCGAGCTTGCCGGGGTTGATGGCGATCAGCGTGGTCCCGAACTGGCTCATCTGCTTCTCGATGAACTGTCGCGTCCCCTCGCCGATCGACGCGAGCAGCACGACGGCCGCCACGCCCACGGCGATCGCGAGAGCGGTGAGTCCGTAACGGAGGCGGTGCGAGCCCACCGCTTCGCGAGTGAGCGAGAGCAGATCGGCGACGGTCACGGTCTCCTCACCGCTTGCCGCGCAGCCCGTCCACCGGGCTCAGCCGGGCCGCACGCCGCGCCGGCAGCAAGCCGAACACGGCGCCCTCCAGGATCGCCAGCACGACCACGACAGCGACCCAGCCCAGGTCGGGACGCAGGGGGAAGTCCGGGAACACACCGGCTCCGATCGCCACGGCGATCACCCCCAGGACCACTCCCATCAGCGCCCCGGCGCTCGAGACGATCACGGCGTCGGAGAGGAACACCGAGAGGATCTGCCGCCGTCTCGCGCCCAGCGCCTTGAGCAGCCCGACTTCGGGGGCGCGCTCCGACACCGAGACCAGCATGACGTTCATGATGCCGATGCCCGCGACCGCCAGGGAGATCGCGGCGATTCCGGCCAGCGACACGGTGAGTGCGTCGATCACCGACTGAAACGTCTTGAGCATGGCCGCCTGCGTGATCAGCGTGAAGTCCTCGAGACCGTCGTGGCGGTCGATCAGAACTCGCGTCACCTGACGGATGAGCACGGGCACATCCTCGGCGGTGTTCGCCTGGGTGAAGATGCGAAACAGGCTCGTCTGGTCGAACATGCGCATGCCGATCGCCACCGGCACCATCACCATGTCGTCCACGTTGAGGCCGAGGTTCGCTCCCTGCGGCTCGAGAGCTCCGATCACCCGAAAGCGCGTCTTCCCGATGCGCACGGCCTGGCCGATCGGGTTTTCCCCGGCGAATACCTCCCGCTGGACGTTGGCGCCGATCACCGCGACCGGACCGCCGATCCGGGGATCACCGGGAGGCAGGAACTGCCCGACCCGCAGCTCCAGGTTGCGGATCGTCCGGAACTCGGAGGTGGTCCCCACCACGCGCACGTCCCGATGACGGCCGCCCCAGACGAACCGCGCGGTTCCCATCGAGAGCGGCGCCGCGCGCCGCACCGCAGGCGCGCGCCTGAGGAGACTCTCGACGTCCTCGATCGTGAGATCGCGGGTGGCGCCCCCGAATGTCGGGAATCCGCTGGTTTCGACCTTCCCCGGCAGGACGATCACCAGGTTCGTGCCGAGCCCCGCGAACTGGTTGACGACGTAGGCCTTGGCCGCCGTTCCGAGCGAGGTGAGGATGACCACCGCGGCCACACCGATCGCGATCCCGCCCAGCGTGAGCGCCGTGCGAACTCGATGACGGCCCTGTGCCTCCAGGCTCAGCTCGAACAGATCCCGAAGTCTCATGCACGGGCTCCGGCCAGCGCTTCGTCTCCGACGATGCGCCCGTCGCGCATCCGCAGGATCCGCCGCGCCTGAGCGGCGACGCTCGGATCGTGGGTGACGAGAACGATGCTCAACCCGCGGCCATTCAGATCCTTGAGCAATGCGACGATCTCGCCGCCCGAGGCGGTGTCGAGGTTCCCCGTGGGCTCGTCGGCGAGCAGGATGTCCGGCTCCATCACGATCGCGCGCGCGATGGCGACTCGCTGGCGCTCGCCACCGGAGAGCTGATCGGGGCGGTGCGTCGCCCGCGCCGCCAGGCCGACCGACTCGAGCGCGGCGGTGGCCCGCCGCCGCCGCTCGGCCGGAGCGACTCCCGCGAAGATCATCGGCAGCTCCACGTTGCGCAGCGCCGTCATGCGCGCGACCAAGTGAAAGGTCTGGAAGATGAAGCTGATTCGTCGCTGGCGAACGTCGGCGAGCTGATCCTCCGACAGCCGCTCGACCGGCTCCCCATCGAGCAAGTAACGTCCTGCACTGGGCGAGTCGAGACATCCGAGCACGTTCAGCATCGTGGACTTCCCCGAGCCCGACGGCCCCATGATGGCCATGAACTCGCCGCGCTGAACCGCTAGCGAGACATGATCCAGCGCGCGCACCTCGCTTTCGCCCATCCGATAGACGCGCGAGACATCCTCGAGCACGATGATCGGGCCGTTGTGATCACCCGCCCGCTCGGTCACGGGATCTCCTTCCGCCGGCCCGGCGACGGTTCCGGGAATGCCTTCGCAGGATCACGACCCGCCGGCATCCGACGCGGCGCGCGGCTTGACCCGAGCCCCTGCCTTCACACCCTGCTTGTCGATGCTCGTGATGACGGTCTCGCCGCCACGCAGGCCCCGGCGGACCTCGGTCCATTCCCAGTTGCGAAGGCCGGTCTCGATGTCGCGGGCCACGGCCTTGCCGCGCTCGATCACCAGCACGCGCCTGGCCTCGAGGATCGCGAACGTCGGGACCCGCAGGACATCCTTGCGCTTGTCGAGCACGATGACCACGTCCGCCGACGTTCCCGGCCGCGGCGTCGGCTTTCCGGGGTCGGCCATCATGTTCACCTCGACTTCGAGCGTGCGGTTCTGCTCGAGCTTGTCGTTGACCACCGGAAACACGCGGCTCACGGTTCCCTGCCACTCCTCACCGCGATAGGGATCCAGCTTGACGCGCGCCGCCTGTCCGACCTGAAGCCTGCCGATATCCACCTCGTCGATCGCGGCGCTCACGTACAGCTCTTCGAGCGAGACAATTTCGACGACCGGCTGGCCGGGGATCAACGATTCCCCGATCTCGACGAGGCGCTGCGCGACCACGCCCGCGTAAGGCGCGCGCACCTTCAAGTGATCCAGGTCGTCGCGTGCCACCCGCACGCCGGCCTGCGCGCGCGCGACGGCGGCCTCGGCCGCGGCGAGCGCCGCGCGGGTCTCCTCGAAGCGGCTGCGAGCCTGGTCCATTTCGCCGTCGGCGATCAGCTTCTGCCGGTGCAGCTCCCGGGATCGTTCGAACTGCACGCGAGCCAGGTCGAAGGCAGCTCGCGCGGAGGCCAATGAGGCTCTCTGGACGT
Organism: Candidatus Eisenbacteria bacterium; assembly: GCA_035712145.1. NCBI lineage: Bacteria > Candidatus Eiseniibacteriota > Candidatus Eiseniibacteriota bacterium. The sequence continues at coordinate 19,329 of DASTBI010000080.1, forward strand.
CGAGATCCCGGCGCGCCAGGTCGAGGCGGGACGCCGAAGTCGAGGGGTCGAGCAGGGCGAGCACGTCGCCCGCCTTCACACCATCGCCCTCCCGCCGCGGAAGATCGACGACCCTGCCGGCTCGGTCAGCTCCGACCCGCGACCGCCTTCGGGCTTTGAGCGTGCCCGCCTCGCTGTTGGTGACCGCATCCTCGACGTCGCCGCGCCCGACGCGCGCGGTCTCGACCTCGATCGCGCGAGGCTGGCACACCGTGAGCTGGAGCAGAACGATGATCACGACCGCAGTGGCCACGATCCATGCGACATGGCGCCAGCGTTTCATGAAGGCATCTTACGTGGAGCGGGCTGGGAATTCCCCGCGCCGCTGTCGCACTGGGCCCAACGCGGTCGCGCACGCATATGGCGGGCGCGGAGCATCCCACAAGCGCCGCGATCGTGCACGCGACCCGCGGAGGCAAGAACTCTCAACGGTCTTGGATCACGTCATTCGTTGTGCGGTCCTCGCCGTCGTGGTGCCGAACGGCACGTACACCGGGCACCACCGGAAGGCCGCAGTCGCGAGCGGCACCACGCCCAGCGCACCCCACCAGGAGTTGAAGTACACGCCGATGCCGATGATGGCCAGTCCGACCACCGCGCGAAAAGCGCGATCGATCCCGCCCACATTGGGCTTCATCGATTTCACCTCCCTTCTTGCGCGTCACCGCGCGCGCCGCGGAGTGCAGCAGAAGGCATGCCCTTCGTCGCCCAAGCGGAACTCGTTGGGTCTCTCGGCAGGATGGAGCATGACCGGCATGCTGCCGCTGCCAAGGTGTCAGGCGTGCTTGCCGAGTTGGCAGGTCGCCGGCGTACCGGTCCGTCGTGGACCTGCACGAACGCCTCGAAGAGGGACGCGGTCTGAACGAACGGGGGTGCGGGCGCTTGCAGGCCCCCGAGATGAACCGAATCCAGTCCGGGACGGGCGCGTCTAAAGGGGCGATTCGGTAGCCGGTGGAAGTGCGAACCCAGGATGTTCAGCAGCCGTCCGCTCGTCGAGCAGGCGGCGCTTTTCGTTTGTGGTCGTGAGCCGTTGGCCCGAAGTCCGACGAAGGATCGGACAGCCGCCGTCGGTTGACGGCAATCGGGCCTCGAAGGCCCAAGCAAGAGGAGTTCAGATGTATCGCGGTACCGTGAAGTGGTTCAACGAGGCCAAGGGTTTCGGCTTCATCGCGCAGGAGAGCGGGGACGACGTGTTCGTCCACTTTTCGGCGATTCAAAGCCAGGGATTCAAGAGCCTCGCCGATGGCGATCAGGTGGAGTTCGACGTCACGAAGGGCCCGAAGGGCCTCTCAGCGACGAACGTCCGCAAGATCTGACCGGCGACCGCACGCAACCAGGCGGCTCGGATCCACGGAGGATCCGGGCCGTCTCGGCTTTTCTGGCACGCCCTCTGCGATCGAGTCGAAGTCGTCGGTCCACTTCGCAGAGGAGGGTCCCATGGGCGCCCCGCAGGTTCATCTCATGCTCAATCACCTGCCGGTGCTCGGAGTGTTGTTCTCCGCACTCGTGCTCGGCATCGGTCTTCTCACTCGCAACACCGCGATCTCGCGCCTTGCGATCGCAACGCTCCTGGCTGCGGCATTGGCCGGCATTCCGGTATTCCTGAGCGGAGAGCCCGCCGAGGAGGCCATCGAGCACTCCGCCGGCGTCTCGGAGCGCGTGATCGAGGTGCACGAGAACGCGGCCCGAGTGGCGATCATCGCCCTCGAGATCCTCGGCCTCGCCGCGCTGGCCGGTCTCGCCCTTTATCGCCGCTCCGATGTGAGCCGCGGCTTCGCTTCGATCCTGCTGGTCGCCACGCTGGCACTCAGTGGCTGGATGGCATGGACCGCACACCTGGGCGGACAGATCCGCCACGAGGAGCTGCGGGGCGGAACCGTCGCGAGTCAGCAGGCCCCGGATGCCGAGGCCGGCGAAGAGCAGGAGGACGACTGAATCGGTGTCGATGACGGGCGGACGCCCTCGTGACACGAGAGCCTGAGGAAGTCCATGACAGCCTGGCAGTACTCGCCTGCGGGCGCCGTACATCCGCAACGGCTGACCCATCGCCCAATCCCCTGCACCATGGGCAGATTGCTCCTTCGCGATCTCTGCGACGACACGGCCGTCGTATGGCACGAGGAATGCCCTGCAATCGGTTGTCGCGGCACGCGGCAGGGAGGGGAGCCATGGAAGATCGTTCGCAGGATCGCCTCGCGGCTCGGCTCGAGCTGGAATCCGGGTACCGTTTCCGCGTGTCGTTCGATGATGGCCACCCGGATCTGATCACCGACCTTCGGCCGCCGCTGGGAAAGGGCGCCGGACCGGAGCCTGAAGACTTGCTCGCCGCGGCGGTGGGCAACTGTCTGGCCTCGAGCTTTCTCTATTGCGCGCGCAAGGCGCGCATCGAGCCGGAGGCCCTGCGCGTCGAGGTGACAACCACGAAGCGCCGCCGCGAGAGCCGGCTTCGCATCTCCCGAATCGAGGTGCGTCTCCAGCCCGTGCTCCTCGCTTCGGATCGAACACGGCTTCGTGTGTGCCTCGACAAGTTCGAGTCCTACTGCACCGTCGCGGAGAGCGTCCGGCAAGGGATTCCGCTCCAGGTCATGGTCGAACCCATCACCAAGCGCGTCCCAAGCACCCTCGAGCCGACGGCCGCCTGAGGAGGATGTCATGAAAGTCCTGATTGGAATCGATGCGTCACCTCATGCGGATACCGTCCTGCGTTGGGTGATGCGGACGCCCTGGCCACGGGATACACGCTTTCTGGTGCTCTCCGCGGTGCCGACGCGGATGGCCGCTTATTCGCTGATCGAGGTCGGCGGCATGCGCGCGGTCGAGAGTCTCCAGCAAGAGAACATGGAAGCCCATCAGGAGCTGGTGTCGGGCGCCGAGCGGGAGCTTCGGACCGCCGGGCTCGCGACGGAGGGAATCGTCGAGCCCGGCGATCCACGAGAGGTGCTGATCCGCACCGCGGAGAGCAAGGGGGTGGACATGGTCGTCGTCGGCTCGCACGGACGCACCGGTCTGGCTCGATTGCTCGTGGGCAGCGTGGCGAGTCATGTGGCGACCCATGCTCCCTGCACCGTCGTGATCGTGAGGCAGACACCCGCGGCGCGTTAGAACCTGACCCGAACCTGGCCAGGCTAGCAGGGCCTGACCCCAAAGGGAGTGTTCCGCATGTCGACCTCCTGGCGACGCGCTGGCATCCGATCTCGCGTGGCGAACGGATGGGGCGATTCCTTCCCGGTCCGTGGGGTGGTTGCCCCAGGCTTCGAGCAGGTGCGCGACGAGTTCCAGCGCAACTTCTCCGAGCGAGGCGAGATCGGCGCGGCCGTTTCGGCGTACTGGCATGGCGACCAGGTGGTCGACCTGTGGGGCGGCCGCCGGTCGGTGACAAGCGCGTCGCCATGGGAAGCAGCCACCATGGTCCTCGTGAATTCCACCACGAAAGGCGTCTCGGCGATGACGCTGGCGGTCGCGAACGCACGCGGGTGGCTCGACTACGAGGCGCCCGTCGCGCGCTACTGGCCCGAGTTCGCGCAGAACGGGAAGGAACGCGTGACGGTTCGTCAGCTGCTCGGCCACGAGGCCGGGCTCGTGTGTCTCGACGAAAAGCTCACGATCGACCGGCTACGCGACCTCGACGCGCTGGCCGACCTGCTCGCCCGCCAGGAACCGGCGTGGATGCCCGGCACTCGGCGCGGCTATCACGCGATGACCGTCGGGCTCTACATGCAGGAGCTGATCCGCCGCACCGACCCTGCACACCGGACCCTCGGCCGATTCTTCCGCGAGGAGATTGCCGTGCCGCTCAGCCTCGACTTCTTCATCGGGCTGCCGCCCGGGATTCCTGCGGAGCGACTCGCGACACTCGTGCCGTTTTCGACCGGCCGAGCGCTCCGAGCCCTGCCGAACACTCCGCCCCCCCTGCTGCTGCGCGTGCTCTGGCCCTGGTCGCTGCTACGCAAATCGATGCTCTCGCTGTCCGCTCAGCCCAACGACCGGCGCTGGCTCGAGATCGAGGTGCCGGCGGGCAACGGCGTGGGCACCGCCCGCGCGCTCGCGCGCCTGTACTCGGTATTCGCCGAAGGTGGCGCCGAGCTCGGCGTCGGACCCGCGACCCTGGAGGCCATCACCGCGCCGGTTCCGAACCTCGGGAAAGACGTCGTGATGGGAGTGCCCAGCTACTTCGCGCTCGGCTTCCTGCGCCCGGGGCCCGACCCGGCCTTCGGCTCGAGCTCACGCGCGTTCGGCGCACCCGGCGCGGGAGGCTCGTTCGCGTTCGCCGACCCCGACGCACGGCTCGGGTATGCCTACGTCATGAACAAGATGGACTACCACATGATCGACGACCCACGGGAGAAGGCCCTTCGGGACGCGATCTACCGCTCGATGGCGGCGCTCGACCGTTACCCTCGACGTCGGTCCGGGAAGGCGCCGCACGCGGAACTGGAGCCGAGCGCGAGCCCGGCGTGAGCCCATGAGGACGACCTTGGAAGTCACGGCCGTGAACCCAGCAGGCGAACAACCGGCGACGTCGCCGATGCGAACCATCCTGCTGCTCTGCGGAGTCGCATCGTCGTTTCTCTACGTCGCGATGAACGTGCTCGCCGCAAGACGCTACGAAGGTTACAGCTTGATCTCGCACACCATCAGCGAGCTGTCCGCGATCGGGGCTCCGTCGCGGTCCCTCTGGGTCTCGCTGGGGCTGGTATGGAACCTGATGATGATGGCGTTCGGTGCAGGCGTCTGGGGATCGGGCGGCCGCCATCGTTCCCTTCGCGTCGTCGGAGTCCTGCTGGTCGCCTTCGGCGCGATCGGCTTCGTCTGGCCGCCGATGCACCAGCGCGGCCAGGGCTTCACCCTCACCGACACCATGCACATCGTGGTCTCCATGGTGGCCGTGCTCCTGATGCTCCTCGCCATGGTGATCGGTTCGGTGGCTCTCGGCAGGGCATTCCGACTCTACTCGTTCTTCAGCATCTTGCTGTTCGTGGTGTTCGGCATCCTGATCGGCATGGACGGTCCGCGCGTCGCGGCGAACCTGCCGACCCCATGGGCCGGGCTGACGGAACGCATCAATACCGGCGTCTTCCTGCTTTGGCTGGTCGTGCTGGCCCTCGCGCTCTTGCGGGGCAAGGGAATGGAGGGGCAGGCGGGTACGGGGCCGCTCTCGGCCCGGAGCCCCACGCCCTCAAGGGACAGCGTCACGGTATGAGACGTCGATGGGTCATCCTGCTCGCCGGTGGTGAAGGAAGGCGCGTGCAGGAGCTCACCAGGGATGACGCCGGAAGTCCGGCTCCGAAGCAGTTCTGCCGCTGCGGCGGCGATCGCACCTTGTTGCAGCGCGCGCTTCGTCGGGCTCGGATCCTGACCGACGACACCTGCGTGGTCCCCGTGGTCCAGGCAGCGCATCGGCGCTGGTGGGAGCCCGAGCTCGCGGAGATGCCGCGAGAGAACGTGATCGAGGAGCCGGAAAACCGGGGCACGGCGGTGGCGATCCTGCGCGCGCTGCACCACGTCCTCTCCCGCGATCACGCCGCCGACGTGGTCCTGCTCCCCACGGACCACGCGGCCGAGAACGAGGATGTCCTGTGCGACTCGATCGGCCGGGCCGCTGAGGCCGCGGCAGAGTGGCCGCGCCATGTGATCCTCCTGGGCATGGAGGCGGAAGGGATGAACGAGGGCCACGGCTGGATCGTGGCCGAGGCGAGCCGTCGGGGCGAGACCGCCGCCGTCAGGGGCTTCTACGAGAAACCGGATTCGCATGCGGCCAGACGTCTCGCGCACAGCGGGGCCCTGATCAGCACCTTCATCATGGCGGCACGAGGTTCCACGTTGAGCCGCTTGTACTCCATGGTCCTGCCCGAACTGGTGCGGCCGGCGGCGTCAGGAGACTCGGGGCCAGGCGGTCCTCCGAGTCGAGACTTCTCCCGAGACTTCCTGGAGCGCTCCGCACACCACCTGCGGGTTCTGCACGGCCGGCCATGCGGTTGGAGCGATCTCGGCACTCCGGCTCGGCTGCGCGCGTGGGTCGCGAAGGAATCCGCGTCCATTCAGAGCGCCTTGGCGTCGCGCTGATCTCCGAAGGGTGTTTTCACCGTGCGCGCATCATGGCCTCGTAGCCGCCCGCATTGACCGCGTTCGTGAAACCCAGCTCCTCGAGAGCCTTCTGGGCGATCCCCGACCGCCGACCGGATCGGCAGTAGAGCACGACCGGGCGAGACTTGTCGGCAGGCAGCTCGGCCAGCCGCGTGGTGATCTGATCGTACGGAATGTTCAACGCACCCTGCAGATGGCCCTCCTGGAACTCCACGTCCGTCCGCACGTCGACGAGGGTGGCCCCTTCGTCGATCATCTTCCACGCGATCTCCTCGATGGGGCGCGAGGCCGCGGGACCGCTCGCCGGCACCGAGGACTTCGCGCAACCCGCGAACGCCAGGATCAGGGCTGCCGCGCAGGTCATCCGCCACTGGAACGCAGTCATCGTCCACCTCCTCGACCGGCTCTTCGGAAGCGAGTCGCTCATGCGAGCACGTTACCGCACTCTCACGCTGTCCGGCTCCGCCTCGATCGCCGGCGAGGCGACCCGCGAGTCGGCTGCCGAAGTCGTCCGCTTCAGAGTCTTCTCCACCTCGAGCACGAGCTGGGTGGTCTTCAGCACCGTGTCCGGGTTCAGGCTGATCGAGTCGATGCCGATCCGCACCAGGAACTCGGCGACTTCCGGGTAATCGGAAGGCGCCTGGCCGCAGATCCCCGAGTGCCGCTTGTTGCGGCGGGCGCCCTCGACCGCCTGGCGCAGCATCTCCATCACTCCGGGATCGCGCTCGTCGAAGTCGAACGCCACCGTCTCCGAGTCCCGGTCGACTCCGAGCACGAGCTGCGTGAGATCGTTCGAGCCGATCGAGAAGCCGTCGAAGACGCGCGCGAATTCGTCGATCGAGACGACATTGTTCGGAATCTCGCACATGCAGTAGATCTCGAGCCCGTTCTCGCCGCGCCGCAGGCCATGAGCGGCCATGACGTCCAGCACTTTCCGCGCTTCGTCGACCCGGCGGCAGAATGGAATCATCAGCACGACGTTGCGGAGCCCCATCTCCTCGCGCACCCGGCGCATCGCCGCGCACTCGAGCGCGAAGCCTTCCTGGTACGCCGGATGCGCGTAGCGCGCGGCGCCGCGGAACCCCAGCATCGGGTTGCTCTCCAGAGGCTCGAACACCTTGCCACCGAGCAGCGAGGCATACTCGTTGGTCTTGAAATCGGAGAGCCGGACGATCACTGGCTTGGGGTGGAACGCGGCCGCGATCATTCCGACGCCTTCGGACAGCTTTCGCACGAAGTAATCCGTCGGGCTGGGGTCATGCTTGGTCAGCGCCGCGAGCGCCGCTCGCTCCCCGGGGTCCTCGACGCGCTCGGGATGGATCAGCGCCATCGGGTGGGCCTTGATCTCCTCACTGATGATGAACTCGAGGCGAGCCAGTCCCACTCCGTCGTTGGGGATGAAGCTGGTGCGGAAGGCCAGGTCCGGGTTGCCGAGATTGACCATGATGGACGTCGCCGGGCGCTCGAACCTCCCGAGGTCGACCCGGCGCACCTCGAACGGCACGCGGCCCTCGTAGACTCGACCACTCTCGCCCTCGGCGCACGACACCGTGACCTGCTGTCCGGTGCGGATCCGTTCCGTGGCTCCCGGCGCCCCGATCACCGCGGGAACGCCGACTTCACGCGCGACGATGGCCGCGTGGCAGGTCCTGCCCCCGCGGTTGGTGACGATGGCGGCGGCGCGCTTCATCACCGGTTCCCAATCGGGCGTCGTGATATCCGCCACCAGGACCTCGCCATCCCGGAAGTCGTGGAGCTCCGAGACGTTTCGGATGATATGCGCTTCCCCGGTCGCGACCTTCTCGCCGACGGCACGACCTTCGACGAGCACCGGTCCCTTGCCGGTCAGCTCGTAGGCCTCGAGCACCTGGATGGCCCGGCGGGAGACCGCGGTCTCCGGCCGCGCCTGCAAGAGATAGAGCTGGCCGTCCTGGCCGTCCTTGGCCCACTCCATGTCCATGGGCATGGGCCGTCCCGCCTGCTCGCTGTAGTGCCGCTCGGTCCTGATCGCGTAGTCCGCGAGCGCCAGCACCTCGGCGTCGGTCAGGCAGAAGCGCTCGCGTTCCTCCTGGGACGTAGGGACGTTGCGTGTCGCCTCGCGGCTGCCGCCCGTGGCGTACACCATCTTGATCTTCTTCTCCCCGAGTCGCCGCTTGAGGACCGCGCGATAGCCTCGCTCGTAGGTGGGCTTGTGCACGTAGAACTCGTCGGGCGCCACGGTCCCCTGGACGACGTTCTCTCCCAGGCCGAAGGCGCCGGTGATGAAGACCACGTCGCGGAAACCGCTTTCGGTGTCGAGCGAGAACATCACCCCAGCCGCCGACAGATCGGCGCGGACCATCTTCTGGACGCCGACCGAAAGTCCCAGCGCGAAGTGATCGAAACCGCGTTCGTGCCGATAGTGGATGGCCCGATCGGTGAAGGCGCTGGCGAAGCAACGACGGACGGCCTCGAGCAGCGACGCCTCGCCCCTGACGTTGAGGTAGGTCTCATGCTGCCCGGCGAAGCTTGCGGTCGGAAGGTCCTCGGCGGTCGCCGAGCTCCTCACCGCCACCGTCATCTCAGGACCGTACTCGTCGTGCAACCGGTGATAAGCGGCCAGGACCTCTGCCTGCAGATCCGCAGGGATGCCCGCCCCGTACACGATGTCCCGCGCCTGCTTCGCCCGCGTCGCCAGCTCGGCCACATTGGACGGGTCGAGCGAACCGAGCGTGGAGCGCAGCTTCTCCCAGGCCCCGGCCTGGGAGAGCGCAGCCCGATACGCGTCCGCCGTGACGGCGAATCCGTTGGGAACGAGGACGCCCTGTGGCCGCAGCGCTCGATAGAGCTCGCCCAGGGAGGCGTTCTTCCCTCCCACGAGCGGCACGTCGGACAAGCCGAGCTCGCTCAAGAACCGCACGTACCGGGTTGGGGCCATGTCTTCATCTCCGAGGTGGACCCGTTGCGCCGTTCGACCGGTTGTGCCCAGCAGGATCGCATGCGCTGTGCCAGAGCCGAGCGCTTCCATGAGGCCTTCGGTCGTGAGTTACCGGCGCCCGAAGGAGAGATTGCGGCACAGACGCACGGAATCGCTGCCATCAAGGCAGGTCGGCTGCCAATCCTGGCGGTCCAGCGGGAGCTCCAGGCACTCAGGTCATGGGGTCGCGACTCGCTCGCGCGCCACGGAGATAGGCGAGCCAGTAGACCCCGGCGACCAGCATGGTCCCTCCCACGATGTTGCCCCCCGTGACCACGATCAGGTTCCTCGCGGCCCCGGCCCACGAGATGGTCTCTCGCCCGTCCAGCACGAGTCCGAAGGGCAGGAGGAACCAGTTCGCGATCGAATGCTCGAAGCCCATGGCCACGAAGGCTGCGATCGGGAACAGAATCGCGAGGATCTTGTCGGTGACGCTGCGTCCGCCCATGGTCAGCCAGACGGCCAGACAGACGAGTGCGTTGCACAGGACGCCGCGCGCGAACCCCTCCAGGATGGAGAGGTTCGCCTTGGTCTGGGCAATCTCGATCGCCGTATCCCGCACCGTCCCACCACCGAGGCCGGCCACGTTGGCGCACCACGCGAGCAGCACGGTTCCGAGACAACCCATCACGTTTCCGGCATAGGCCAGGAGCCAGTTGCGCAGCATCTCGCGCGTGCGGATTCGCCCGCTCGCCCAGGCCATGGCGAGCAGGTTGTTGCCGGTGAACAGCTCGGCTCCTGCGACCACCGTCAGGATCAGGCCGAGGCAGAAGCCGAGGCCGCCCACCATCCGGGTGACGCCAAAGCCGAGTTGGGACCCGGTGACCAGGACGGTGAAGAAGAGCGCTCCCAGCGAGATGAATGCTCCCGCCAGCACCGCGAGGACCAACACCGTCAGTGCATCGGTACGGGCCTTGGAGACGCCGCCGAGTTCGACCAGACTCGCGATCTCGCGTGGCGCGTAGGCCTCGACCGATACATCCTTGACGATCATCGTTCGAACCACCGCGCCGGCGCGGACATCGCTCCAAACAAGACCAGGCCGCTCATGTCGTATCTCCGCGAGGCGAAATAGGCGATGCTCGCTCCCCAGGAAATCCTGCACCGCGTCTCCGGTCGGAGAATGCGGGCAACATGAAAGCACAGGCTGGACTCGAGCTGCATCCCCATGGCTGATGACCGCGTGATGCCCTCCGGGCTCGCGGCCGGCGCCGGTGCGCCGCCGCCGCACGCCCGCGCGGCCGGCGAGATGCTGGCCGAGCACGGCATCGATCCGGATCGGGGCCTCTCGTCGTGGGACGCGGCGCGGGCACGCGACCGCCACGGCCTCAACCGTCTCGAACAGGGGCCGCGACGCTCCTCGCTCGCCCGGTTCGCGGCCCAGTTCAGAGGCCTGGTGGTCGCGCTTCTCATCGGGGCTGCGGTCATCGCCCTCGCTCTCGGCGAGCACATGAACGCCGCCGCGATCCTCGCGATCGTGGTCTTGAACGCGGTGCTGGGCTTCGTCCAGGAGGAGCGCGCGGCGCGCGCGTTGGACACGTTGCGGGGCCTCGCCCGTCCGAGCGCGCGGGTGCTCCGTGACGGCGTCGTCTCTCGGATCGATCCGGAGGAGCTCGTGCCGGGTGATGTTCTCGAGGTTGAAGCGGGCGACCTTGTCCCCGCCGACGCGCGCCTCATCAGCGCGTACGGGCTGCGCGCCCAGGAGGCACCGCTCACTGGAGAGGCCGAGCCGGTCGACAAGGATGCGGTGGCACGGCTCGACGCAGTGACCGACCTCGGGGACCGGGTGAACATGATCCACATGGGCACGTTGCTATCGGCCGGCAAGGGCTCGGCGCTGGTCACGGCCACCGGCATGCGGACCGAGATGGGCCGCATCGCCACCCTGCTCCAACGGGTCGAGACCCGGCCCACGCCGCTCCAGAGGCGTCTCGATGCGCTGGGCCGCGTGCTGCTGGTCGTGTGCGTCGCGCTGGTGGCCGCCATCGCTTTGGCGCAATGGCTGCGCGGCGGCCAGCCCGCCGAGGTGCTCTTCCTGGCGGTGAGCCTCGCGGTGGCTGCCGTGCCCGAGGGCCTTCCCGCCGTCGTCACGCTGGCTCTCGCGCTCGGAGTCCAGCGCATGGCAAGGCAGAAGGCGCTGGTGCGACACCTGCCCGCGGTGGAGACGCTGGGTTCGGTGTCGGTGATCTGCAGCGACAAGACCGGGACGCTCACCCGCAACGAGATGACGGCGGACACGGTGGTGGCGGGCGGGATCGAGTATCGGGTGACTGGGGCGGGTTACGAGCCTCATGGCGAGTTCCATCGGGTCGGGGCGGGCGGAGCGGTGCCCGACTTGCGCCGCGAGCCCGAACTGCGCGAGCTGCTGCGCATCGGCGCCCTCTGCAATCACGCGGTCATCGAGCCCGCGATCGAGGTCGGCCACTGGACCGTGATCGGCGACCCCACCGAAGCCGCCCTGCGCGCGCTGGCGCTCAAGGGACATGTCGCGGCGCCTGGCCAGGGGGAGCGCGCGGTGTTCGAGATTCCCTTCGAGCCCGCGCGGCGCGCCATGTCGATCGTCTACCGCGATGAGGCCGGGCGCGTCCTGCTCACCACCAAGGGCGCCCCCGAGGCGATCCTGCCGAGGTGCACGTCGGAGCGCGTGAGCGGCGCCATCGTCGAGATGACGGAGGGGCGGCGGCGCGAGCTGCTGGAGATGAACACCCGGCTCGCCGGCCGCGCGCTACGGGTCCTGGCGCTGGCGAGCCGCGAGCTCGCGGAGGGCGATCCGTTCGAGGAGCGCGACCTGGTGTTCGCGGGCCTGGTTGGCATGCTCGATCCGCCGCGCGATGAGGCGTTTCAGGCGGTGGCCGACTGCCGGGCGTCGGGGATCCGGCCGGTCATGATCACCGGGGATCATCCCGAGACGGCGCTCGCGATCGCGCGCACGCTGGGGATCGCCGGTCCCGATGACCGGGCCGTGAATGGCCACGATCTCGACCGGATGACCGATGAAGAGCTGGCGGGACGGATCGAGAGTCTTCCCGTGTACGCCCGCGTCTCCGCGGAGCACAAGCTTCGCGTCGTTCACGCGTGGCGTGCCAGAGGGCACGTGGTGGCCATGACGGGCGACGGGGTGAACGATGCACCCGCCGTTCAGGCGGCCGATATCGGGATCGCGATGGGACGCAGCGGGACTGACGTCACCCGCGAGGCCGCCGACATGGTCCTGCTCGACGACAACTTCGCAACGATCGTGCGCGCGGTGCGCGAGGGCCGCGCCATCTTCGACAACATCCAGAAATTCGTGCACTACCTCCTGTCCACCAATGCCGGCGAGATCCTGTTCATGTTCATCGCCGCGCTGGCCGGCTGGCCGGCGCCGCTGGTGGCCGTGCAGATCCTGTGGATCAACCTGGTGACCGACGGTCTGCCCGCCCTGGCCCTGGGCGTCGAGCCGCCCGAGCGCGACGTCATGGAGCGCGCCCCGCGACCGGTCCACGATCCGGTCGTCTCCGGCTCGCACGGCGCGTTCATCGTGGCGCGTGGCGCGCTGGTGGCCGCTGCCGCGGGGATCGGTTTCCTGCTCACTCACCGCGCGGACGACGCGAACCTTCCTCAGGCCCGCACCGTCGCCTTCGGCATCGTGGCGTACTCGCAGCTGCTCTACGCCTTCGCGTTCCGCAGCCAGCGTGAGACGCTGCCCCAGCTCGGGCCGTTCTCGAACCGGGCGCTGCTGGGCGCCGTCGCAGCCGCGGCTCTGCTGCAGCTTGCCGCGATCGAGCTGCCGGTCGCGCGCCCGCTGTTCGAGACGGTGCGGCCGGGCGCGGAGCAATGGGTCATGATCGCACTCCTGTCCCTGGCGCCGGTGAGCGCTGTGGAGGTCGCGAAGATCGTGCGCGAGGCGTGGCGCCGGCGATGACCTTCCCAGGCGACATGGGACATGCGGGCGTCACCCACCCAGCCGAGTGGCCTCGTCTCGATTCGCTCACGCGCAGCACCTCAGGCGCCAAGGGAGGTTGCCGATGACGTCAGGTGATCCGAGTCTCATTTCTCGCTTCGGTTCGGAGACGGTATCCGAGCACGTGCGGACCCGGGTGCCCGTCGTGTCCCCGCACGTCCGTGCCGCGGAGCTGAGACGATCGCTCGAGGGCATGGCCTTCGACAGCGCCACCCACATCGGCGTGTGCGAGAGCGGGAGGCTGGTCGGAGTCCTGAGGATCGAGGACCTGTTCGCGGCGCCGGCCGAGGCCGGCATCGACGGGATCATGGACCGCGACCCGCCCGTCGTCGCCCCCGGCATCGACCAGGAGAAGGCCGCATGGAAGGCGGTGCAGCACGGGGAGAGCGCACTGGCAGTCGTCGATGCGGCCGGGCGTTTCATCGGCTTCATTCCGCCCGACCGGCTCCTGGCGGTCCTGCTCCACGAGCACGATGAAGACATGGCCCGCGTGAGCGGGTTTCTTCGTGACTCATCGATGGCGCGCGCGGCCAGCGTGGAGTCCGTGGGCAGGCGGCTGTGGCATCGCGTCCCCTGGCTGCTGCTCGGCCTCGCCGGAGCGTTTCTAGCGGCGGACATCGTGGGCTTCTTCGAGCAGACGCTGCGAGCCCAGGTCATGATCGCCTTCTTCATGCCGGGCATCGTGTATCTCGCCGACGCAGTCGGCACCCAGACCGAGGCGCTGGTCATTCGCGGACTCTCGGTCGGCGTGCCGATCGCCGGCCTGCTGCGTCGAGAGATCCTCACCGGCCTGGCGATCGGCGCCGCGCTCGCGGTCGCGTTCTTTCCGATCGGTCTGTGGCGCTGGCATTCCCTCGAGATGGTGTGGGCGGTGTCGCTGTCGATCCTGATCGCCTGCGCGACGGCGAATCTCCTCGCCATGGCGCTGCCGCTGGCCTTGCACCGCCTGGGCGTCGACCCCGCGTTCGGGAGCGGGCCGCTGGCCACCGTCATCCAGGACCTGTTCTCGATCCTCATCTATCTCGCGATCTCCGCCGCGATCCTGACCAGGGGCTGAACCGAGCTGCCCTTCGGTCAGCGAGGCGGCTTGCTCGGCGCGCGATAAGGTTTCGCGATCGCCTTCAACATGTCCTGGATCGCCGCCTCGATCTGAGGATCGTCCCTTCGCGCCGGGTCCCACGGAATCGATCGATCCGGCTCCAACCCGCGGTTTGGGGGACATGAGGCTTTCGAGGTCTGGTATTGTGCGCGCGCCCGAGCTGGAGCCTCCGCATCCACGAACCTGCATTCCTCGGAGGTGACACCATGTCGTCTCATCTGAGACCGCCCACCGACTGGGCGAGCGCGGCGCCGGGGAAGAAGTCCTGAGCGCGCGCGGCAAGGAAGCCGTCGAAGCGCGCAGCAGTCGCGCTCGCAAAGCGGACAAGAGTCACCATCCCGAATTCACGGTGACGAAGGGAACTCCAGGCGCCCAAGCGAAGCTACCGCGGCGCGGTAAGGCCAACGGGAAGAAGCCGCCCGCGCTCGCCGGGATCGGCGTTCCCGCAGCGACAGAGAAACGGGGGCCTGCACCTTCGCGCGAGCGTGCGAAGCGCCGGGGAACCGGCGTCACCGCGGAGGAGATCGGGGCCCGTCAGCGCGAGATCTCGGTTTCCGAGTTCTTCACCAAGAACCGGCACCTGCTGGGATTCGACAGTCCGCGCAAAGCGCTGCTCACATGCGTCAAGGAAGCGGTGGACAACGCACTCGACGCGTGCGAGGAAGCCGGGATCCTGCCCGAGATCGAGGTGAAGCTCGAGATCGTCGCCGAGGGCCGAGCGACGCCGCCACCCCCGAGCCAGGCTTCGCGTTTCCGCATCACGGTCACCGACAATGGCCCCGGGATCGTCCGCCAGCAGATCCCACGGGTCTTCGCGAAGCTGCTCTATGGATCCAAGTTCCACCGCCTGCGGCAGAGCCGCGGGCAGCAGGGCATCGGCATTTCGGCCGCCGGGATGTACGGCCAGCTCACCACCGGTAAGCCGGTGCAAATCATCTCTCGCACCAGCCCCAAGACCGCGGCGCATTACTTCGAAGTCCAGATCGACACCCGTAAGAACGAGCCACTCGTCCACGAGAACAAGAAGATCGAATGGGATCGTCTGCGCGGCACCCAGGTCACGCTCGAGGTGGAAGGCAAGTACCAGAAGGGCCGGACCTCGGTGGACGAGTACCTCGACCAAATCGCGATCGCCAACCCGCACGTGTCGCTCACCTATCAAACCGTGGAGGGCGGAACCCTCGGCTTCCAGCGCACCGTCAACGGCCTACCCGAGCAGCCGCGTGAGATCAAGCCCCATCCCTATGGCATCGAGCTCGGCATGCTGCTCAAGATGTTGCACGACACGCATAGCCATTCGCTCGCTGGATTTCTCGCCGCCGACTTCAGCCGCGTCTCGCCCGCTCTGGCGAAGGAGATCTGCAGGAGCGCGGGCGTTTCCGCGAATTCGAAGCCTCGCGAGGTGACAGGCAAAGCGGCGGAGGCGGTCTACAAGACTCTCCAGGCCACCCGAATCATGGCGCCGCCGACCAACTGCCTCTCTCCCATCGGCGAAAAGGCGATCCTTTCCGGCCTCTACCACCAAATCCAGGGGGAGTTCTACACCGCGGTCAGCCGCCCGCCAGCGGTCTATCGTGGCAACCCGTTCGTGATCGAAGCGGGCCTCGCGTTCGGCAACCGGCCGATCGAGCAAGCCAAGCCCAACGAGAGATCGAAGGCGAAGCAGAAGGAGGAATCACTCCCGCTCGCCGAGGGCGAAGACCACGAACGGGAGACTGAGCTCTCGCGTTTGATTCGCTACGCCAACCGCGTGCCTCTCCTCTACCAGCAGACCGCGTGCGCGACCTACAAGGCGACGGTGGACACCTCGTGGAAGAACTATGGCATCGGTCAGTCGCGCGGGGCATTGCCCCAGGGCCCGATGGTGATCCTCGTCCACATGGCGTCGGTGTGGGTGCCTTTCACGAGCGAGTCCAAGGAGGCGATCGCCGACTATGACGAGATTCGCAAGGAGATCACGCTCGCGCTGCGCGAGTGCGGCCGACGCCTCGGAGTGTTCCTCCGGCGGCGCGGCCGGGCACAGAGTGAATTTCGGCGCCGCAACATCTTCCAGCTCTACATCGAGGAGGTGGCGGAGGCCTGCAATCGCTTGAAGGGCGGCAAGCTCGCGACTGAGAAGCTCAAGGAGCAGCTCCAGAGGATCGCGGCCTCGAAGACCGGCGGCTTGAAGACGGACGAGTTGCTTGGCAAGACCGGCGCGGGACCGGAGGGGCTGCCCGGCTCGATCATCGTGACCGAGGAAGGAGTCGAAGGTGAGGTCGGCATCGACGAGCCGCCGAAGGAGACAACCGGTGCGTCCGAAGCACCCGCCATCACCGGCAAGGTGAACGCCAAAGCAAAATTCAGAAGCAAGGCTCCACGCGCGGCGAAGAAGAGGCCGAGGAAGAGCTGAGGAAAGCATGGCAAGAGCGAAGACCACGCGAAGATCGAAGAGCAGGCGATCCAAGGCGGCTTCCAGCGTCGAAACCAAGCTCGTGGGCATGGCCGACATCGTGATCCAAGCCGCTCAGCGCTCCCGCGATCCCGGGTTCCAGATCCCGATCCGGGCGCTTTCGAACGTCTCGTTCAATCCGCGCAAGGGCATGATCGAGATGGGGAGCAAGAAGCAGGAGCGCACTTTCTTCAACGTCGCCATGGCCAAGAAGTTCATGCAGACCATGCTGGTCGCCGACGCGCTCGCCGAGCTCCAGCGCGCCGATCTCACCACCTCGCTGCGCGAGATCTATTACCGCACCAAGCACACCATCAAGAACTCCCACGAGAACACGTTCGACACCCAGGACGAGACCGACCCGATCATCGAAGATCTCGAGGTCTCGCTCTCCGAGCTGCGCGAGGAGTTGCACGTCCGCGCCGAGAACGGTGGCAGCATCGTCGGCCCGCTGGTCCTGGGCGACGACGGCGACCGGGTGGACTGCTCACGACTCGGCAAGGGCGGCTATTCCGTCCCGTCGATCGTCGAGCCGGAGTACCTCGACATCCAGAAGTGCACCGCCGATTTCCTGCTGGTGGTCGAAAAGGGAACGCAGTGGAACCGGCTTTCCGAAGACAAGTTTTGGAGGAAGTACAACTGCGTGCTGCTCACCGGCAACGGCCAGCCGCCGCGCGGCGTTCGCCGGCTGGCGCGGCGGCTCCACGAGGAGAAAGGACTACCGACCTACGTGCTGGTCGACAACGACCCGTGGGGCTACTACATCTACTCCGTGATCAAGCAGGGCTCGATCAATCTCGCTTTCGAGAGCGAGCGCATGGCGATCCCCAAGGCCAAGTTCATCGGGCTCTCGAGCGCCGATCCCGAGCGGTACCAACTCCCACGCAACGTCGGCATCAAGCTCAACGACAAGGACGCTTCGCGTGCCCGAGAGCTGCTCAACTACGCCTGGTTCCAGAAGAAGGATTGGCAGCAGGAGATCAAGCGCATGCTCTCGAGCGGCCTCAAGTACGAGCTCGACGCGCTCGCCAACAAGGACTTCCA
>DASTBI010000081.1 GCA_035712145.1 Candidatus Eisenbacteria bacterium
CGGAGTCACCCCATCCCGCTGTTCGTTCTCCTCCGTTCGGACGTGCTGAGGATTGAGCGGGTCCGCCACCCGAGTCATCCCGTTGCGCGCCCTGCTCAGTCCAGACGGAGGAGGACTGCCATGCGCGCTCCCTCAGCGGGATGGTCGCTCGCCATCGCGTCGATCGCCCCGATCCTGCTGGCCCTCATGGGGCGTCCAGCCTTCGCGGTGTCCTTTACGGATGTCGGCGCTGGAATGACCGACGTGTGGGTATCCGCGGTGGCATGGGCGGACTACGACAACGACGGGGATCTCGACGTCGTGGTCGCGGGAGAAGATGCGGGCGGAACGCGACTCACGAAGCTCTACCGTAACAGCGGTGGCATGAGTCCGGCCTTCAGCGACGTCGGGGCCGGACTGATCGGCGTGAGGAACGGCGCCCTGGCGTGGGGCGACTACGACAACGACGGCGATCTCGACCTGGCCCTGTCCGGCTTGATTACGGGTGAGGCATCGGTGGCGAGGATCTATCGCAACAGCGGCGGAGCCAACCCGACGTTGCTCCACGTCGCCTCACTGACCGGCGTTCACGCCGGCTCGGCCGCATGGGGCGATGCCGATCGCGACGGCGACCTCGACCTGGTGTTGACCGGCGTCGACGATGGCCTCACGAGGATCGCCAGGATCTATCGGAACAGCGGTGGCGCGAATCCTACCTTCTCCGACGCCGGCGCCGGGCTCACCGGCACGAACTCGGGCGTCGTCGCGTTCGGCGACTACGACGACGACGGCGATCCCGACATCCTGCTGACCGGATTCACCGGGGCGGATCGCGTCACGAAGCTCTATCGAAACGACGGCTCGATGATCTTCACGGAAGTCAACGTCGGGTTGCCCAACACGCTTGGGAACGCGGCCGCATGGGGGGATTACGACAACGACGGCGACCTGGACATCGTGGTCACCGGGTTCGACGGCACCGGGATCGTCACGAAGATCTACCGAAACGACCCAGGACCACCCCGAACGTTCGTCGACATCGGTGCCGGTTTGACCGGTGCGCAGCTGGGGTCGGCCGCATGGGGCGATTGCGACAACGACGGCGACCTCGACCTGTTGATCTCGGGTTCCACGCTCTCGGCAGTCTTTTCGAAGCTCTATCTCAACAGTGGCGGGCCGGCCCCGACGTTCACCGATGCCGGCGCCGGCTTGCTGAACGTGGACGCCAGCTCCCTGGCCTGGGGGGACTACGACAACGACGGCGACCTGGACATCATGCTCACCGGCCGCGACTCGGGCATGACGCCTCGCACCCGCTTGTACCGGAGTGACGGGGCGCCGCCGAATACCATCCCCGAACCTCCCAGTACGCTCGGGGCCACGGTGAACGTTTCGCTCGTTTCGCTGAGCTGGGGCTTGGGCGGCGATGGACAGACACCTGCGCCGGGGATGACCTACAACGTGCGCATCGGCACCACGCCGGGCGGGTTCCAGACGGTGTCGCCCATGTCGGGCGGCAATGGCTACCGCCGGGTCGTCCGACTGGGTAACGCGAAGACTGAGCTCGATCTGCAGCTGCCGGCGGGGGACTACTACTGGAGCGTTCAGGCCGTCGACGGCGCTTTCGCCGGGTCCGCTTTCGCGCCGGAGCAACGCTTCTGGGTACAGGGATTCAGGCAGCACGCGTCGCTCGCTCCGTTCGAAGGGGGCTCGGGGGGGGCGGCGGTCTGGGGCGACTACGACAACGACGGTGACCTGGACATGCTGCTCACGGGGGCTGACGTACCGGCAGCGTTGCCGATGACGAAGATCTACCGAAATCAGAGCGGGTCCTTCGTCGACATCGGCGCCGCGATCATGGGCGCCCGATTCGGCTCCGCCGCGTGGGGGGACTATGACCACGACGGGGACCTCGACATCCTCATCGCTGGAGACAGCATCTTCATCAATGGGCCACGCTCGAAGGTCTATCGAAACGAAGGCAACGGGACGTTCACGGACATCGAAGCAGGACTGGTGGGGTTTGCGTACTCTTCAGTGTCTTGGGCCGACTACGACAACGATGGAGACCTCGACATTCTGATCTCGGGTTTGGAGGCGGACGGCATTGGTTCGACGAGGTTGTATCGCAACCACGGGGACGACGGCTTCCTGGAGGTTGTGACGGGTTTGGCGGGAGGGGCTTTCGCCACGGCATGGGGTGATTACGACAATGACGGCGACCTCGACCTTCTGATGGGGGGTGCAGGCGACGAGAGCGGGATGCTCACGTTGCTCTATCGCAACGACAGCGAGGATGGGTTCGTGCTCGTCCCCGCCGCGTTTGCCGGCTTCAATTCGGGTTCCGTCGCCTGGGGTGATTACGACCACGACGGAGACTTGGATGTCCTGCTCACCGGACCGTTGGCCACCAGGGTATATCGAAACGATGGAGGTGCATCTTTCGCACTCGGGTTCTCGGCTCCAAATGGGGGTGGCGCTCCTTGGGAACGGTCGACGAGCTGGGCTGACTATGACAATGATGGCGACCTGGACTTCTTCGCCACGGGAAGCGATGACTTTGGGCTTTTCCGAAACGATGGAGGCGGCACCTTCTCCCACGTGTTTTCAAGCGTGGTCCCATCTCGGGAAGCGGCTTGGGGAGATTTCGACAACGATGGTGATCTGGATCTCCTGACTGCTGGGAATGGCCCCACGAGGGTGTATCGGAACGACGGTGTGCCGCCCAACGCACCTCCCAATCCTCCCGGGAATCTCTCCGCGGTGCGGAACGGGGGCTCGGTCACTTTCAGCTGGGCTCCGACCGGCGACGACCGCACTCCGCCGCTGGGTGTGAGCTACAACCTGCGGGTGGGAACGACGCCGGGGGGCGACCAGATCGTCCCCTCGATGGCGGGTGCAAGCGGCTATCGAAGAGTCGTGCAGCTCGGCAATGCGCAGCAACGGTTCTCGTGGACGGTGTTGGCCCTGCCGCCGGGTCCGTATTACTGGTCCGTTCAGGCGATCGACGGGGGCTTCCTGGGGTCGTCCTTCGCGACCTCGACCGTCGCGGTGGAAGACGCCGGCGCGATGCCGACTGCAGCCGAGCTCGGTCCCGCGATTCCCAATCCGTTCTCCACCGAGTCGAGCTTGAGCTTCGCGCTTCCGCTGCGGTGCCATGTCGAGGTCGCCGTATTCGACCTCATGGGGCGCCGGGTGCGCGTGCTCGAGCGCGGCGACCGGCCAGCCGGGAGGCATCGTCTTCAGTGGGACGGGCGGGACGAGTCGGGGGTGGCGCAAGGAAACGGCGTCTATCTGGTCCGTATGACCGCCGCGGACAGGACCTTCACCCGAAAGCTGGCGCTGGCGCGCTGAGGCGCGCCCGGGGACCTCGACGCGGGCGACCATCAGCGGAGCGGCCGTGGTAAGATTGCGAGCGCTCGGAGCCAGTTCCGGGCACTCGTGCCGTTCGGCTCGCTTCGCTGGTGGTTTATGTCCCCCGAATCTCCAGCGCCTGATCTTCTCCTCACCGTCGACCTGCTCCGCGATGCGAAGCAGGGCGATGCTGCCGCGCTGGACGCGCTCATGGCGCGCTACCTGCCGCGACTCCACCGATGGGCGTGCGGGCGCCTGCCCGCCCACGCGCGCTCGCTGTTCGAGACCAGCGACCTGGTCCAGGAGACGCTGCTCAAAGCCCTGCAGATGCTCGATCAGATCGAGATCGGGGGACCGGGAAGCTTTCAGGCCTACGTCCGTCGGGCGATCCAGAATCGCATCGTGGACGAGGTGCGCTGGGCGACGAGGCGCGCGGGATCCGAGCCGATCTCGGAGGCGATGGCGGATCCGCACGCCTCTCCGCTCGATAAGCTCATCGGCAGGGATCTGCTCCAGCGTTACGAACATGCCTGCTCCCAATTGTCCGCGGACGACCGCCTCCTCCTGCACCTCCGGCTCGAGCTGGAGTTCGGCTACGAAGACATCGCCGCCGCCATGAACCGACCCAGCCCCGATGCAGCCCGGATGGGGGTGAAGCGCGCGCTGAAGAAGCTCGCCGAGGTCATGGGCCATGAGCGCTGACGATCCCGTCGATGCCGTGACCGGATCGATCTCCGACGGAGATCGCGTGAATTGGGAGCTGGCTGAATCGAGCGCGGCGGACGAATCCGACAAGGCCAGCATCGATGCGTTGCGCGATATCGAGCGAGTCGCGCGCGGGTATCGCATGCTCCACGCCAGCTCGCGGGTCCATGGAGGTTCCGGCGACGGAGCCGATGGCGCCGAATCCCGCGGCCGGCTCACGCCCGCGCAATGGGGAGACCTCACGGTCCTCGAGCTCGCCCGAGCCGGAGCGAACGGTGAAGTGTGGCGGGCCTGGGATCGGTGGCTCCAGCGCGAAGTGGCTCTGAAGTTCCTGCAAGTGAAAGACTCGGAGCCCACGGGCCTCCACGATTCCGGGTTGCTCGAGGAGGCTCGCGCTCTCGCCCGCGTGCGCCATCCTAGCGTGGTCGTCGTGTACGGCATCGCCGACCATGACCGCCGCGTCGGGATGTGGATGGAATTCCTCGAGGGGGCGACCCTCGCCGCGGAGATCGAACGGCGTGGTGCGTTGCCTGCGCTCGAAGTGGTCCGGATCGGGCTCGCTCTGTGTCGCGCGCTCGAAGCCGTGGAGTCCGCCGGCCTGGTGCACCGCGACATCAAACCGGCCAACGTGGTGCTCGAGGCCACTGGCCGCGTGGTCCTCACCGACTTCGGTCTCGGACAACGATGGGAGCTTCTGAGCGGGAGATGGAGAGCCTCCGGCACACCCATCTTCATGTCGCCGGGAGTCCTGTCCGGAGAGCCGGCGACGCCGCGGAGCGACCTCTATGCGCTGGGCGTGACGCTGCGCTGGGCGCTGACGGGTCGTTCTCCGTTCAATGCAAGCAATGTCGAGGAGCTGAAGATCGAAGCCGCCGAAGGTCCATCCAGAACGCTCGAGAGCGAACAGCCGGACGCTCCCCAGCAGCTCGTGCAGGCCATCGACCGGGCCATGGCCCCGAACCCGGAGGAGCGGTTCGCGAGTGCCGCGCAGATGACCGTGGCGCTCGAGCATGCCGTGCGATCCATGACGGCGAGTCGTTGGAGGCGTCCGCTCGCCGCCGTGGCGATCGCAGCCGGCGCAGTCCTCGTCGTTCTTTCCACCGTGGCTTTGATGCGTACGCTGATGCCGCTCCCTTCACCGCCCGTCACGCGCTTCTCGATCGATCCACCACCCAACAGGTCATTGAGCGGGAACCCCGCGAACGTGGCCGTCTCTCCGGACGGTCGGCAGATCGCATTCGTGGTCGGTGACTCGAGCGGCACGAACTCGATCTGGGTCAGATCGCTCGACGCGCTTGCGGCGCGTCAGCTCGGAGGAACCGATGGCTCCACAGGGCCATTCTGGTCTCCTGACGGCCGCCACATCGGATTCTTCGCTCAGGACAAGCTGAAGAAGATCGCCGTGGCGGGAGGACTTCCCCAGATCCTGTGCGACGCGCCGGATGCGCGCGGGGGCACATGGGGGAAGGATGCCATCGTGTTCGCGCCGGTCCCCACCGGTCCCTTGTGCCGCGTTTCGCCGGATGGCGGTGCGGCCACCGTGATCGAGAAGCCGGACACGACCCGGGAGGAGACGGCGCTTCGCTGGCCCCAGTTCCTTCCCGACGGAAAGCACTTCCTCTTCGTGGCGCTTCCGTCTCGCGACGGCGGGCACGAGGTGTTCGTATCGTCGACCGATACACCGAAGCGCAAGCTCCTGACTCGGTCCGATGCCGCGCCCACCGTGGCCGGCAAGGACTGGCTCATCCTGAGTCGCGACGGGCATCTGATGGCTCAGCGATTCGATTCCGGACAGCTCCGCGTGGCGGGAGATCCCATCGCCATCGGCCCATCGGCCGAGACCCAACAGAGCGTGGGACAGCGGGTGGCATCCGCATCGCGTAACGGCGTGCTCGCTCATCTGAACGCCAGGCTTCCTGATACCCAGCTGCTGTGGGTGGACCGGTCTGGGCGCCGGATTGGCGCCATTGCAGCGCCCGAGGGTCGCTACGAAAAGGGAACCATCTCTCCCGAAGGTGAGCGCATCCTCGTCGTGCGCCGAACCTCCCCAACGGTGGTGGACCTGTGGACCATCGATTCCGAGACTGGGTCGGCCACTCGAGTCACGTCGAGGTCACAGTCGCGGATCGGCGGACTTCCGGCGTGGTCGCCCGACGGCGCCCAGGTGGCCTTCAGCTCCAACCGTGACGGCGTGACCAACATCTATGTGAAGGACCTCGGCAAGGCCACGCCGGAGCACGTGGTCTTTCAATCGACGGCTCAGTTCAAGGAGGTCGAGTCCTGGTCGGCCGATGGCCGTTTCCTGTTCTTCCAGCAGGCGGAGCCGCAAACCGCCTGGGACGTGTGGTACCTCGCGATGCTAGGCCAGCGCAGGGCCGTCCCGTATCTCCGTAGTCGCCAGATCGAGCTGAGTGGCCGACCCTCACCGGATGGAAGATGGGTCGCCTTCATCTCCGACAAGACGGGGATGAATCAGCTCTACGTTCAATCGTTCCCGAGCCTGGGGAAGCAGCACCAAATCTCCGCCTCCGAAGCAGCTGGGTGCTCCTGGTCGAGCGATGGACGGGAGCTCATCGTCTTCAGCTCGGACGGCACGGTCTGGTCGGTGCAGGTCGATACCGGAGGAGGCGATTTCAAGGCGGCCATCCCGAGGCCGCTCTTCAAGGCGCCGGATGGCCTGTGGATCACGCCGTCACCCGACCACCGTCGATTCCTGGTCATGGTGCCGGAGGGTGATGCTCCGCCCGCCACGATCACCGTCGTTCAGAACTGGTCGGCCGAAGCGTTGGCGAAGCGGTAGCAGCGATCTCGGCGCCCGTGCTGACGACTTTCATGTTGCGCGGTACCCACCACCGTTTCATAGTTCCGTCCGGCGGTGATCCACGCCCAACCTCTCCGGTCCATCCCAGCATGGACCCTCGCGAGGCAAAGGGGGGCACACTCCCGGGTCGGCATTCGGCTTTGGTGACGCCGCAGACGCGTCGCCGCTGGGGGTGCGCGTCCGTGGCATGACCAAGGAGCCGTCGATGCCGATCAACAAGGACCTCAAGCGCCTGGTCCGCCGGCGCATGCAGAAGACGGGCGAGTCCTACACCGCCGCCCGCGCGCAACTCCTCCAGCGCAAGACTCCTTCATCGACACCCCCAGCGCCGGTACCCACAGCCGACTACGCCAGGCTCGCCGGCATGAGCGACGCGGCCGTGAAGGCCGCGACCGGATGCGATTGGAAGCGCTGGGTGGGTGCGCTCGACTATGCCGGGGCGCGCGAATGGCCGCACCGAAGGATCGCCGAGTTCGTGCAGGAGAAATTCAAGGTCGAGGACTGGTGGGCGCAGACCGTCACCGTGGGGTACGAGCGCATCCTCGGTTTGCGGGAGATCGGACAGCGGCGCGGTGGGGCTTACGAAGCCACGAAGAGCCGCACCTTCGCCGTGCCCGTCGCCGATCTCTTCAAGGCGTTCAGTGAGCCGCGCACGCGCGGACGCTGGCTGCGGGGTGCCGGCCTCACGGTGCGAAAGGCGACCGCCAACCGCTCCGTGCGCATGACCTGGAAGGACGGAAGCTCGGTCGAGATCTGGCTCACCGCCAAGGGTGAACGCAAGAGCGCAGCGCAGGTCGCGCACCGCAAGCTTCAGGACAAGGAAGCCGCGGCTCGAGCCAAGGCGTTCTGGTCCGAGCGCCTCGATGCGTTGGCGCAGCTGCTGATGCCGCGAGTGGAGAAGACGCGCCGCCAGCAGGCCTGACGGCGGGAGACTTCAGGGAGACGCACAAGATGTTGCTGGTCCGGTGACCTCTCCGCGATGGGGCGGCGACTTCGGCCGTCGCCCTATCCCGCTTTGAGGTCGGGTCCGAGCAGCTCGCCGAGCAGGGTGCGGTCGATCGAGCCGAGGTGCTTGGCCAGGGCTTCGCGCGCCTCGGCCGGCCCATCACGCAGAAGCCGGATGACGGCCTGGTCCACGGGGCCGTAGGAGCCATCGCGAGAAGACTGGCTCAGGCGCTCGGCGGCCTTTGGAGCGAATCCCCACAGGTCGTATTGCACGACGTCGAGGAGAATCGCGTCGAGCGTGGTTTCGTCGACCACGCGCCCCACACCGTCCAGCAATCGCGGATTCAATGCGGCGCGAGCGGCCAGCCGATAGAGCATGCCATCTCCAAAGCCTGCGATCGCCTGTTGGGCTTGCTGGCGCTCTTCCTCGGTGCCTTCCTCGAACAGGCGGACCATCGCTTCGTCGGCGAGTCGATCGTCCTCGGCGCTCCCGCCTCGAACCCACTCGAGCAGGTTCTTCTGCAGCTCCGTCGGCTCCGCGCCCGCGATGACGGGTGCGATTGTCTCGGCAGGCGCTGGCTCCAGCTCCAGCTCCGGTTCCGGCTTGGGCTTCGCCTTCCCCTTGGGCTTGGGACGGCTCAGCTTCGCCGCCTGCTCACGCGCCGCTCTGGCGCCGAACTCAGCCAGCTTGCCGGTTTGCTCACGCGCCGCTTTGACGCCGAGCTCCGCCAGCTTCCCCGTCTGCTCGATCGCCGCCTTGGCTCCGAGCCGGGCCAGCTTTCCCGTCTGCTCACGCGCCGCGGCAGCGATCCCGGTGAGCCATGCGGCTCCCGCAGCCGCGCCCTCGGGTCGCGATGGCTTGGTCCACTTGCTCAACGCTTTCAGCGTGGTCTCCGACATCTCGCCGCCGAGCTGCGCCATGAGCGCCACGACGTCCGGAGATCGGGCGGGATCGCGCTGGGTCAAAGCCTTCAGCTCGCGGTCGAGGAAGCGTCTCTGCTCGAGCGGTGCGGTTTCGGCGCTCGGCGAAGTTCCATCGTAGGTGTCACGCAGCCTGGCCAGCGCCGCCCATGATGCGGAAACCGCGGGCAGGTCGAGCTTGATCTCCAGCGGGACCACGTCCCGGAGCGGGCTGGTTGCCAACGCATCGAGCCATGCGGCAGCGCGCTCTCCATGTGGACCAGGCAGCGCTTCGCACATGCGCATCACCAACCGGCCGGCTACGGGGCCCAGAACGTTCGCCCGCGCGAGAGCGGTGCCCCCGGGATCGTCGCCGAGGATGAAATAGGCGGTCTCCCAGTCGCCGCGCATGCGCACCACGTTTTCGCGAGCCCACTGGGTCAACAACGGTCGCAGCTCGGGGTATGCGGGACGGGACGCGAGCTCCTGCCAGTCGAGCGGTGTGCCGCCGCGGGTCTTCGCGGTCTCGATGCCGGTCCGCGCGACATCGAGCGCCGGTTCCCATCGCTCGCCATCGGGCCCGAGGTCGTCGACCGCGAGCGTGGCGAGAGCGGCCCAGCCCTTCTTGGCCGACTCGAGGATGCGCATCCACAGCTCGGCCTTGAGCACCGGACGGATCTCGATCCACTCCGGCCATCCGCCGGGTGGGATTCCGCGGGCCGCGAGGAAGCTCAGCAGCGCGGCGCGGTCGAGCCGCTCCACCTCGGAGGCCGCGAGCTGGCGACGTCCCGCTTCAGCGTCTTCGAGGAGCAGCCTGGTTGGCTCGTTACCGAGTACATCTCTGGAATCGTCCATATGGGCCCCGGGGGTTGTCGGCAGCCGGGGCAGAATGATCCAGCGGATTCGTACGGTTGCGGAGGCGGTTGGCCGGGCAGTTGCCTCCGAGTGCGTGGTGCCTTAAGTATCCCGGTCCGCGACGGGCCGGCGAATTCGACACCTTGCAAGAGCGGGAGCCATGCAACCAGCCATCCATCCCTTCGTCTTCGCCCTGCTCCTGTTCGCCGGCATGCTCGCCCTCCTGGAAGTCGGGCACCGCTTCGCCATGGCGCACCCAAAGTCCGACGCGGAGCCGGGCACGATCGAGACCGCCCTCTTCGCCCTCTTCGGTCTGTTGATCGCCTTCACCTTCTCCGGCGCGGCCACGCGATTCCAGGAAAAGCGCATGCTCATCGCGGAGGAAGCCAACGAGATCCTGACGGCCTATCGGTGCATCGACTTCGTGGCTTCCCAGGAGCAACCGAAGCTGCGCGAGAAGTTCCGCCAGTACGTGGACATCCGTCTCGAGATCTATCGCCGGCTGCCGGATCGGCGGGCCGCAGCCCCCGCCCTCGCCAGAATGAAGCAGCTGCAAGAAGAGATCTGGGCAGAGGCCATTGTGGCCACCCGGCTTCCCAGCGAAGATCCCGCCGCAGCACGGATGCTGCTGCCCGCGGTCGACTCGATGTACCGCATGACCATCACGAGGATGATGTCATTGCAGAATCACCCGCCGGGAATCGTCTACGGAATCCTCTTCGTGCTTGGGCTCCTGTGCGCTCTGCTCGCTGGCTTCCGGTTGTCGAGCCGGGTGAAACGAAGCTGGCTTCACATCGTGAGCTTCGCTCTGGTCACCGCCGCGGTGGTCTACATCAGCCTCGACATGGAATATCCACGCCTCGGCTTCATACGGCTCGATCAGGCCGACCAATTGCTGGAAGAGGTTCGGGCGGAGATGGATTGAGGGGCGGCGGTTGCCAGGAGCCAGACTGAGTACCGCGCCTAGAGCGCGACACCGCCGGAGCTGTTGGATCCACCGTTCCAGCCGGGGATGGAAGCCGCCTGCCGGATCCACTTCGCCATCTGCGTCTCATCGAGATCGTCTTCGTGAACGTCGATCCAGCGCCCCTCCTTGCTCTTGCCTCCTGGCGGAACCGGTCGCAGCGATGTGCCTCTGAAGAAGGTGACCTTGATGTATCGGGTGTATACGTGGAATGCGAGGAACCAGCCCTGGCCTTCGATGCCGTAGAAAGGCGAGTTCCATTTCACCGCCTTTCGCACCCCCGGGACCGTTCTCACGATGAGTGCGTCGAGACGACGCCCCACGGTCCGTTTCCATCCCGGAATTGCCGCGAGGTAGGCCTTCACGGGAGCGTTGCCTTCGGCTTTCGCAACCTTGGGGTTGCCACCCGCCAGGAGGGCGGGCTTCTTCCTGGACGACGTGCGGGGCTTGGACGACTTCTTCTGTTCCATCACCCCATGATAACGACTTGTCCCAGTCGCTGGCTGAGGTATGCGTCGTCGACGCCGTGTAT
Source organism: Candidatus Eisenbacteria bacterium (assembly GCA_035712145.1). Lineage (NCBI taxonomy): Bacteria > Candidatus Eiseniibacteriota > Candidatus Eiseniibacteriota bacterium. The sequence goes on from DASTBI010000081.1 coordinate 11,056, forward strand.
GGTATCGCCATGAACCGAGCGTGGCGCCTGCTCAGGCCGGCCATCCTGCTCTCGATCGCGGCCGCCTTCAGTGGCTGCAGCGAGAATCCATCGCCGGTAACGGGACCACCCGCTGGCCTCGCCGGCTACCACCTGATCGCACTCGTCAGCGACCGTGGATCCACCCAGGGGCTCACCGACATCTATCTCTACGATGTCGACATGCGGGGCATCATTCCGCTGGCCGGCCTCAACCACAGCGGGAGCTCAGAGCGCGATCCGGCCATCAGCGGTGAAGGTCAGCGGCTGTTCTTCGCGTCCGATCGCAACCAGCCGGGCGACTCCGAGATCCTTGCCTACGATCTCAAGGACCGCATGTTCCTCGGGGTCCCCAACGTGAACACGTCGCTGTCGGAAACTGAACCCGCGCCTTCGGGGGATGGGCTCCACCTGGCGTTCGTGCGCCGCTACGGCACGGTGGATCGCATCCTCCTGGCCGAAGGCTGGCCGCCGGCCTTGCCGGTCTCGCTGCCGGTCGTCGGAACGGTCCCCTACAGCGACTTTTCTCCTTCGTGCGACTCCACCGCCAGAAGGATCGCGTTCACCACCGATCGCGCCGGCAACTTGGATGTGATGGTGTGGGACCGCGACAGCGCGGGCGTCCTGACACTGCCCGATCTGGCCTCGCCTGATGAGGACGTCGAGCCGTGGATCACGCCAAGCGGGCGGTTCCTGGCATTCGCCTCCAACCGTCCGAGCACGGGCGGTGGTTACAACATCTACCTCTACGATCTCGAGGCCCGCACATTCGTTTCGCTCCCAGGTCTTCAGTCGGATGGAGAGGATCGCCATCCTTCGCTGAGCTGGGATGCTCAGCGAATCGCCTTCCAATCCTCGCGCTCGGGCGGCGCCGGGATGCGGGACGTGTGGATCTATGAGCGCGCGCAGGCACTCGTGCGCGCCACCCTTTCAAGCCCCCGCGATGACCTCCAACCGTTCATGCGTTACAAGTAGCCGACAGGAGCCGTGATGTTCACCATTCTGCGATTGATCCACATCGTCTTCGGTGTCTTCTGGGTGGGATCCGTCCTGTTCACGACGGTGGTCCTCATGCCCTCCATGCGCGCAGCGGGCCCATCAGGCGTGACGGTGATGAAAGAGCTGGGCCGGCGAAGATTGCCGCTGATCATGATGGGCTCCGCGATTCTCACGGTCGGGGCCGGAATCTGGCTCATGATCATTCTCGCCAGCGACAACCCTGGAGTCTGGATGCGCTCCAGCGCGGGCCGGGCTTTCAGCATGGGGGGCGGCCTCGCGATCCTGGCGCTGGTTCTGGGCATGGTGATCAATGCGCCCGCTGCCCGCCGCATGAGCGCGATCGGCGAAGCTGTGGACAAGCGCGGCGGCCCGGCGACTGCGGAGGAGACCAGGCAACTCCAGCAGCTCCAGTCGCGGTTGGCGATCGCGAGCGTGATCGTGACGGTTCTGCTTCTCCTGTCGACGGGCGCCATGGCCGTGGCGCGCTACCTGCCGTAGCGCGAGGCACGGGTCACGGCGAACTTCCCGGCGTCGAGACCGGGAAGTCCGTCGTGCGGTGGCGAGCTAGCGAGATAGCCGGAAGGCCTTTCGCGTCTGCATCAGGCCGCCTGCCTGCAGCCGAACGAAATATCCGCCGGCGCCAACTTCCCGACCCGAGGCATCACGGCCGTTCCATTCCCAGGAGTGATGGCCGGCCACGAGAGGGCCAATCTTGTCCGCGCGCAGCTGGCGACCCAGCGCGTCGAAGACTCGGACTTCGACCACCTCTTCCTTGCGAGGAAGCGTGAACGCGAAGCGCATCCTTCCGAAGCTGGGGTTCGGCGATGGCGCCATCAAGCGAAAGACCTGCGCGGCGGGAGGCGTCACGGCGACCACGGGCGTGCAGTTCTCATCGTTGATCTGCACGTTGTCGATGTACCATCCGTCGTACTCGAGATTCGCATCGCTCTGCAAGCGGAAGCGAACCTGCACCATCTGATGGGCGAACGCTCCAAGGCTCAGGGATGCGTGCCTGTACGCCGAGGGATCCGCCACACCGGTCCCCCACGCGGGATCGTCGCCCATGTCGAAGCGCGCGAGCTCATTCCATGTGGTGCCGTGGTCGGCGGAAACTTCGACGATGCCGTAATCGAAGTCGTTCTCGGTGGCGCAGATCTGATCGAACTCGAGCGTCGAGCCGGGCGGCAGAAGCGCCGGCACGCCGAAGGTCGCGGTCGCGTTCGTCGTGCACCCCGAGGCGCCCGTCGGGCAGCCGGTGTAGAGCCCCGCGGGACTGTCGGTAAAGCCCCAGCTTCCGCTGGACGAGATCGGAGTCACGCCCCAGGTGCCGCCTTCGATGATCCAATTCGCAGCCGAGGCGGATTCGAAATCCTCCTCGGCGTGGCAGCCGATCAATCCCGCGAATTCATGACCCGAGGTCCGCGCGGTCTCGGTTTCCGCGCGCTTCCCGGAGACCTCGTAACGGTAGAGGCCGCGCGGCACCTGGTCGTTGTAGCTCGAAGGTGAACCTTCGAGTGTCGCAATCAGCACGTCGTCGCGATAGACGTTGACCGCATCGTAGGTGGAGGCGTTGAGCCATTGAATCGCCACCCGATCGGCAGTGTCCGAGGTATGCGAGGCGGTGGCGCTGAGGCCCGATGGAGCCTGCAGCGAGTTGTTGGGCGGGCGCTGGAAACCGACCAGCTCGTACTCGCCCCAGTCGGTGTTCGCACCGACATGCTTCACCCTCAGGTAATAGGTGCCCGCGACGCCGGCGAAGAAATCCAGACGGGCGTCGCGCACGCCAGGATCGGAGTTGTTGTTCACGCCGAGCGAAGTGCCGGTCGGAGACAGCAGCTCGATTTGGGGATCGGTGGCGCTGTAGGGCCCGCGTGCCTCGAAGCCGTAGCGCGTTCCGGCCAGAGCCTGGAACGAGAACAGGTCCTGATCGCCGGTATCGAAGCTCGTTCGCAGGATGGGATTGCTGTAGTTGGCGGACGCCAGCGTACCGTCTCGATAGCTCCAGTCCGAGGCCGAGTCGGTATCGGTGCCGTGAATGTCCCGGGCCAGGTGCAGTGAGTTCGAGGGCGGTGGGCCCAGCGCTCCCGTGAACGCTGTGCCGGCCGGCACCGGCGTGCCGTTGGGAGTGCCGAGAGGATCGGACCACTTCACGAAGTCGACCGGCTCCATCTGCGCGTTACGCAACACACAGGCGCCGTCGACTGTGGCGTCCCATGACGCGTTGAAGGCCTGTGGATTCGTGGATCCGGCGTAACGATGGTATCGCCCATTGTCGCTCTCGTCGCCACGCTCCCAGATGGCAACGGCGTCTCCCGGCTGGATCGTGAACGAGTCGAACACGTAGATCCGCGAGACCTGCTGCTGGGTGTCGTCGTTGACGTAAACCTGGACCTGCCAGCCGGTCATGTCCACCGCGGCCGGTGAAGCGTTGTAGAGCTCGACGCAATCCTGTGGACCCAGATCCAGCTCACTGATGACGACGTGCCCGACGGTGGCGTCATGGGACTGGATGGTGAGCGGCTTGGCAGTGGTCAGCGTGTTGTCCGGCTCGAAGGCGTCGACATGCCAGGGCATCTGCGCGAGCGTGTTGAAGACATGATCCACCTGTGGCTTCAGGAACGTTGCGCCATTGAGCAGGAACCAGCCCTGGTAGTAGTCCTCCACGGTGATGTTTGCCGAGAGGCTGCGGAGATGGTGGTGCTCGATGTTCCAGGCATAGGAATCCGATACGTTCACGTCATCGTCATCGGCTCCGGGGGTCTCGTCCGGGGTCTCGGGACCGTCCATCAGGTCCCAGAGTGCCGTGGTCACGTTGGTCTCATTGGCCGATCCGCGCTGCCCGATCGGCGTGCCGTTCGAGAAGTTCCCGGTCTCGAAGTCGTAGCCGAACGACAGACCGCCGGGTGTGCCGACCGGCGGCGGAATCATGAGGTCGCCGTAGACACTGACATGATCGTCGATCGGCTGGCCGATCAGATTGCGGTGGTGGAAAGCGCGATACTCGCGCACCTTGGCGCAGTGATAGGTCGCCGCACCCTCGCCATAGGAGAGAAGGACGTTGGCGTTGTTGTCGCCGATGAAGTGCGCCCCGCCGGGATTGTTCTCGCCCGAGAACAGGTCGTCGTACCAGTGGCCGGCTTCGTGAAGGATGACCGTATCGGACCAGCCGTCCGTGTCCGTGGTGTCCGCGCCGATGTAGATCCCCTGCATCGAGTAGTTCGAGCCGAACCCATTGGCCGCATTGCCTGGAGATCCGAGAGGCTTCCAGGCAAAGATCAGCGAGTCGTTGGCGGTCGGAAGCGATCCCTTCAACTCCGGTGAGGCGATCCAGTCCCAAAAGTCGATGCCATTGTCCAGGATGTTGAAGGCCTGGGCGACGCCGCTCCCATCGACGTCCTGGATCACGAAGGTGCCCTTATCGATGTTGCTTGCGGGTGAATGGGCCAGGGTGTTGTCGGTGCGAATGGCGTAGAGCATTGCACCGGTTGTGACGATCCTGACGGTCGGCACTCGGACGAAATTGTCGTACACCTTGATGTAGTAACCCGCGGGTGTCGCGTCGGCGGTGCAGCGCACATAGAAGCTGACGGGCAGGGTAAGGCCCGTGACGTCGAGCGAGTAGAAACCCGCGGTGTCTGTCGTTCCGGTGGCGAGCGCCAACCCGCCGGCGAGGTCCACGACTTCCACTCGGGCGTGGCGGATAGGCAGATTCTGTACCTGCCCGGTATATCCGTCCTTGTCCCACACGCGGTCTTCGTAGAGAAAACGGCCGCTCACCGTGAAGGCGCCAGCGGTTGCCGGCAAAGTGGAAAGGACTGCCAGCGCGATCAGGAAGGCGCGATGCATCAGTCGATCCTCCGCGCGGCAACCTCGACGACACGGCCGCCCGCTGTTTCCACGATCCGCGCGCTCTCGAGCGGGCCGTCGGGGAGGATGTTGAAGCAGGCTCCACGGGTGAGCTGTCCTCGCGCTCCTTCACCCTGGACCTGGAACTCGACGTAGTGCCGGGCACTGCCCTGCGGCACCGCGAGCCTGAACACCGCCGAGGCATGGCGGCCCGGAGCCAGGTTGCCGAGCGATACCAGAGCGGGGCTGCGGCGCGGGGCGCCGCCATCGGACACCATCCGGACCTGCACGTTGCTCACTTCGCGGGCCGCGATGGCCGTCACTTGGAGCCGCAACTCCGAGCCCCGCCGGACAGGGTCGAGAGCCGTGACCCGCACGCCGATCGGGTGCATGACACTGGCACTGCAAAGCTTGGGAGCCGTGCCGGCGAGCGGCGATGAGCCGGCTGTGCCAGCGGCGTGGCCCGCCGGAAGCGTCGCGACGAAGATCGCGAAGAGGATCGGAATGAGCCGTGAACGATGCACGGGGTGACTCCTTTGGGGGAGGGTTGGCGCTGCTTGGATCAACGCCACCAAGGGTCACCAGGAGGTCTTGACTGGGAGTTGAGCGCGGCCGTCGAATGCCCTCACAAGGCTGGTTTCGCGCCCGTTAGCTTCAATGGCGCGAGGGTGTTGGGGGGAGCCGGCAATCAAGGAGGGAGGCGCCGCCCACGCCTCTTGGACAGTCAACCTGAGGAGGTCGAGTGGCAGCCATTTTGTTCGTGCGCATCACGTCGAATTTGGATGGTGGGGAAATCGATCGCCGTCTGCTCGAGCGGCGGCAGCGGTTTCTCCAGGTGCCCGGCCTGATCCAGAAGCTCTATGGCCGCGACGAATCGGGGGCCATCTGCGGGATCTATTTCTTTGAGAGCCGGCAGGCCCTCGATGCCTATCGCGAGAGCGATCTGGCGCGAAGCATCCCTGCTGCGTATGAAGCGAAGGAAGTCAGGCGTGAAGTCTACGAGGTGCTATACCCCTTGCACGCGGAACGCGGGCCATTTCAAGCCGCGAACCAATGACCCGGCCTCGACGCGAAAGCAGCATCATCCTGCTTCACGGACCCTCTCGGACAACCGGTGCTTCGGCGGCAGCACGTAGGTGCGGAGCACGTAGCCCCACGGCACCGCCACGACCGCAAGCGGGAGCCCGAGGAAGTCCCTCGCGATGTCACCCGTCGGAGTGCCCCACAACGCACCGCTCCTCCACAACGGGTAGGCGATCGCGGCCAGCCAGATGATCTTGTACGCCAGCATGAACAGGAACAGCGGAAGCATCCGAATCGGGTGAAGGATGCCGAGGATCGACAGTGTCGGATACGCGGCCCATACACACACCGCCACCGCGCGGACCGGATCCCATGGACCCTGGTGCGTGAAGATCGATCGCCATGCCGCGGTGCCGACGAAGAGAGGCATGAGGACATAGAACACGCGCAGGAGATAGACCTGGATTGGTCGGACGCCCTCGTAGCGCGTGTGGTCGGGTGTGAACCAGGACACGACTTTCATCGGACTACCCTTTCTCTGCCGAGGTTGCGGGGTCGAAGGCGAGCAGGTCGCCGGGTTGGCATTGCAGTGCGGCGCAGATCGCCTCGAGCGTCGAAAATCGAACCGCCCGCGCCTTGCCGGTCTTGAGAATGGAGAGGTTGGCGAGAGTGATGTCCACCTTCTCGGACAGCTCGGTCAGCGTCATGTGCCGGTTGTGCAGCACCTCGTCCAGCTTGACGATGATCGCCATGGTCAGACGGTCCCCTCGAGGTCCGCACGCATGCGTGCGCCCTGATCGAAGACACGCGCGAGCACGAAGAGCAGCAACACGGCGATCCAGCGAGTGACCGAGAAGTTCCAATCGATGTCGAGCGGCTGCAGGGAAGAGGCCGAGCTCGCCGTGACCGCGCCGATGACGAGGTGCAGCCCTTCGAGGCCGAGCACGCACCAGGCGATCGTCTTGAGCCGCGCGGCGTTTTGAACGACGAATGGTTCGCCGGCTCGTACCGTGTCGACGATCGCCAGCAGGCGCGCCAGAATGATCTGGCCGATCGGCACGGCCGCGACGCCAAGGACCATGATCCATCGCATACCGCGGAACATTCGATCCATGCCCTCGGCCTGCTTCACCCCGATGGCCGTGAAGAAGGCGCCTTCGGAGACGAAGCTGGCGACCAGCATCGCCAGGATCCCGAGTCCATAGACCACATTCGCGACCATCAGTGCGCGGAGCACCCTGCGGGACAGGGATAACGCTCGAGGGTCTTTCACCGGTGACTCCTTCCGCCCAGTTGAAGGGCTGTCTTACCGATAAACGATGTCAGTTGTATCGATTATCGTCAAGCATTACGTTGATAAACGATAAAAGTTGCCCTAGGGACCCGGAACAGAAGGGCTCTCGGCAGTGGGGACTGGCTGGGGGATGGATGGGCCGAGTGTCAAATCCATGAGGCTTATTCGGCGGGAAGTGGACCTCGGTCCTTGTCCTCGATCGCGTGGGATGGTCTGCTTCTAAGGATGTTGGACTGATGACTGCGAGTCGGCTTGCCCCGACGAGGACGACTTCTAAGGACGACTTCCATGGAATCTAGGGACGTGACGCGAACAACGGACAAGCCTGCGAGACCGTCGTCCGTCGATTCACCCGCGCGGGAGCGCCGGCCAAAGGCACGTGTCCGGCTCAAGGAGCCGGAGGCGTTACCCGCGCAGGACACGGCGGTGGTGCAAGCCGCCGAGGCCCGGGACATTCCGGTCATCCGAATCGCGGGGCGGCTCATCCAACTCGGTCATGGCCGCAACCAGCAGCGCATGAGCGGAAGCGAGACCAGCCACACCAATGTCATCGGCAACGATCTCGCGTCCAACAAAGACTACGCTCGCCGCTTGTTCCGGGCCCTTGGATTGCCCGTGGCCAGGTACGAGCGTGTCTACCGGAAAGATGACGCCATCGCCGCCGCCGAGCGCATCGGGTACCCGGTGGTCGTGAAACCGAACCGGAGCAAGATGGGCAATGCCGTCAGCGTCGGGGTGCGCACGCCTCAGCAGGTTCGCGAGGCCTACGAGAGAACGCGCGGGTTCGGGCGCTCCGTGCTCGTGGAAGAGTACGTCCACGGCGCCGATTACCGCATGCTGGTGATCAACGGAAAGCTCGAGGCCGCGGCCAAGCGCGTGCCGGCTCACGTGGTGGGCGATGGAACGCACACCGTCGCGGAGCTCGTTCGCCAAGCCAACCGGGATCCGCGCCGCGCCGCCGGCCAGGACGGCTCATGGACCCGGATCGAGCTCGATGACCAGACCGATCGGCTCCTGGCGGAGCGCCACTATCGTCGTGACTCGATCGCCTACCAAGGCGAGATCGTGTATCTCAAACGAGTCGCCAATACGTCCGCGGGAGGGACGGCCATCGACGTGACCGATCAGGTCCACCCGGAGAACCGGGAGATCGCTGAGCGCGCTGCGAAGGCGATCGGTCTGGATGTCGCGGGCGTGGACTTGCTGGTCGAGGACATCGAGCAGCCGATGCGCAATCAGGGTGGTGTGATCTGTGAGATCAACTCGCGACCCGGTCTTCGGAAGCACCTTTGGCCGGCTGAGGGACAGCCGCGCGATGTGATCACCCCCATCCTGGACATGCTCTTTCCGCCAGGGTCTTCCAGCCGGATCCCGATCGCCGTCGTGACCGGCGTCGGCGATACGCGAAGCGTGGCGTGCATGCTGGCCGACCTTCTCGGCGCCGATGGATCGACCGTGGGGCTGGCCGCGGACAATGGGGTCTTCATCAATGGAAAGCGCGTCGACGCAGGGGGAGTGAATGGGCCTGCGGCAACCCGAATGTTGCTGCTCGATCCTGAGGTGCAGGTGGCGGTCATCGAGATGCCTCTGAGCGATGCGTTGTTGCACCGACCCGGATACGACTGGGCCGACGCGTGCGCCATCGTCAACGACCAGCCGATCGAATCGCCCGATCTCATCCGGGCGCTCAGCACCGTCGTCGCCTCGGCGCGCTCCCACGTGGTCATGGCCCCCAGGGATCCGGAAACTTACGGCTTGACGCTTCACCCGCAGGCTCGCGCCTGCCACGTGAACGCCGACGGTCCCGAACCCGCCGTGCTCCAGGCCACGGCACTTGCGCTATGCCTGGGCCGCCAGCGTGGCGACATCGAACGGAGGCTCGCGAGCCGCAGCCAGGCCAATGTCCAATAGCACTCAAGTGGCGCGGAAGGCGAGAACCAACGTGACTCCAGGCACACTGTTCCTCGTCGGTGGAAAGGATGGGCGGGACAAAGACCGCGTACTGATCGAGCACTTCGCGCGCATCTGCGGCGGAAAGTCGGCGCGCGTGCTCGTCATCACCTCGGCAACAGACACGCCTGAAGTCCATCGCCGCGAATACACCGCTGCGTTTCGCAAGGTGGGCGTGCGTGACGTGTCGATCTATCACGCGGAGGAGCCCGCCGCGTCGGAGAGCTCGAAACTGCTCTCGATGCTCGATCGTGTCGACGGCGTCTACTTCAGCGGCGGCTCTCAACGGAAGCTCATGACCGTGATGGGTGGGGGGCGATTCGAAAAGCGGCTGCGAGAGCGGCACCGCAAGGGGCTTCATGTGGGCGGGACGAGCGCCGGGGCATCTGCCATGAGCCAGGTGATGATCGCACAGGGCGAAGGCAGGAAACCGATTCAGCCCTCATCCGTCGAGTTGGCGACCGGATTCGGTCTGCTGCCCAGGATCATCGTGGATCAACACTTTCAGCGGCGCGAAAGACTGAGCCGGTTGATTGCCGCCGTATCCCTCAACCCCGCGATGCTGGGGTTCGGCCTCGACGAAGGAACCGCTGTCGACATCGACTCCACCGGACGAGCCCGGGTCTTTGGCAAAGGCGCTCTGACCATCGTGGACGGCTCTCGGCTGATGGGGGCGAAGCGGAACGGCTCCAGCGCGAACGACCGGCCCCTGGCGTTCGCGGGAATGGGATTGCACGTGCTGACCGAGGGATGGAGCTACGACCTCGCCGCGCGAAAAGTGAAGGCGCCGCGCCGATCGAGCGCCGCTCATTGAGCCCGGGGGAAAGTGCGTGGACAGGACCATGGATGAAGCGAAGGCCGCTCTTTCTCCTGCTCATGCTCATCGCGGTTCCCGGCGATGCGCTGGCGCAGCTCCTCCCGCAAGCCGTGCGACTCCACGTCGCTTCATGGCACGACCGTGGTGACTTCAACAATGCCAACCTGGGCATGGCGCTGCGCTGGAAGGGTGGCCTCACACTGGGAGGTTTCCACAACAGCTTTGGCCGGGCGAGCTGGTACGGGGGAATGGCCGTACCGGCATTCGAGGGCGGCGCATTCCAGCTCGAGCTGATGGCCGGGGTGATCAGCGGCTATTCGGACTCGAGCCCGCTCGATCTCGTGGCCGTGCCGAGTCTGGGCTGGCGGATGTCACCGCGGAACTCGCTGCACGTGGTCTTCATGCCGCGCTTCGTGATCCCGGCCAACGCCGTTCACGTCATGGTCGAGCACCGCTGGGACGAGCCGCGCGCCGCTGAGCCGCGCTGAAGGACCAGAAACGGACTATTGACAACAAAAGTTGTCAATGCTCCAATCGGCCCATGAAGCCCGTTGCCGACCTCGAGGTCATCGACGATCCCGCCGCCGCCGTCGTGGCGCTCGATCCGATGCGCGCTCGCCTGCTGGCGGAGCTGGCCGAGCCCGGCTCGGCGGCATCGCTCGCGAGCCGAGTGGGACTCGCGCGCCAGAAGGTGAACTACCATCTCCGGGCGCTCGAGGCTCACGGACTCGTTCGCGCGGTCGAAGAGCGACGCTGGGGTGGAATCGTCGAGCGGCGCGTGGTCGCCACCGCCGCCTCCTACGTGGTCTCTCCGGCCGCGTTGGGGCGCGCCGCCAGTGATCCAGACCGGGCCACCGATCGACTTTCGGCCCGCTATCTCATCGCCCTCGCCGCACGTGTCGTGCGTGAGGTCGCCGAGCTCATCCGCGGCTCGAAGGCGCAGGGCAAGCATCTCGCCACGCTCGCCGTCGACACCGAAGTACGATTTCGTTCTCCCGCGGATCGCGCCGCATTCACCGCGGAACTCACGGATGCCATCACCGGGCTCGTCGCGCGATACCACGACGCGGCGGCTCCCGGAGGCCGCGCGCACCGGCTCATCCTCGTTGCCCACCCTTCACCCGGGAAGTCCCGAAGCTAGGAGCGGTCATGCCCACTCAGAAAGATTCGTCCGGACGGCGTTTCATCGTTGTCGAAACCGAAGTGCCCGGGACACCGGAAGAAGTCTGGCAGGCGATTGCGACCGGACCGGGCATCACCGCGTGGTTCGTCCCTACCCAGCTCGAAGAGCGCGAGAAGGGATCGATCTCCATGAACTTCGGCCCGGGCATGGAGTCGAAGGCGGAGATCCAGGAGTGGGATCCTCCGCGCCGCTTCTCTGCCCGCAACGAGGAAGGCATTGCCCCGGGGTCACCCGCGATGGCGACCGAATGGACGGTCGAGGCGAAGGCCGGCGGAACGTGTCGCGTGCGCGTCGTCCATAGCTGGTTCGCGAGCACGGACGACTGGGACAAGCAGTTCGAGAGCGTCGAGAGCGGATGGCCGGCCTTCTTCCGAATCCTGAGCCGCTATCTCGCGCACTTCCGCGGCCAGCCGTGCACGCAGATCCAGCTCATGGCCATGTCCCCCGAGCCGCGGGAGAAGGTGTGGGCGGAGCTCGCTCGCGGGCTGGGAATCACGGAGGCAACCGTCGGCCAGGCGGCGAAGTCATCCGGAGACGCGCCACGCTTTGCCGCTGTCATCGAGCATGCGGGTCAGAAAGCTGATCCCGAGCTCATGCTTCGTCTCGAAGAACCCGCGCCGGGCACCGCGCAGCTTGCCTTGATGCCGATGGGCGGCCAGATGTGCGTGTATCTCTGTCTCTACCTGTACGGCGAGGGAGCACGCAGTGTCGCGACACGCGAGGCGCCGGTGTGGCAAGCGTGGCTCGCTCGGCTCTTTCCCGCACCGGTCGGCCAGCCGGGGTCTTAGTTGCGCGGCGCGGCGCCGCTGAGCCTCGGCGCCGCGCCAAGTTACTCGCCGGCTACTCACACGGATCAGTCCGGTGCCGGCGGGATGGTGAAGCGGATCCTCGTGGCTCGACGTCTGGGTACAGAGTCTTCCAGGCCGTATGATGCGGCCGTCCCCCTCAAATGATCCCGCCATGGAGGCCGCCTCATGCGCCGGGTTCTGATCCTCACGTTTGCGTTTGTCGTGGGATATCCGAGTGGAGCGAGCACCCGTGAAGTCGTATGCGCGGGGGAGTTCGCGCGGTTCTTCGCCATTGCGGGGAATGGGCCCGATGCTCCGGGTGAGGCACCGCCCGACACGTTGCGCCTGGCCGAGCTTTCGAGCGGCCACTCTGCAGCATCGGTCGGTCCAGTCGACACGCGCCCGCCGACCATACAGGGCTCGGGCCACCTGGAGATCGTGGACTGGCTCGTGGCGTCCGTGGCCATGGGGGCGATCTGGGGGGTCGCAAGCGGCTACTGCCAGGACAAAGCCTTCGAGCCAACCCAGCTCTGGACGACCCCCCTCGCTGTGGGGCTGATCGCTTTCGTCGGTGCTGCCTTCGGTGATGGCCCCAACCCGTACGTTCATCGCCATCCGCCCGTGCCCGTCGCAGACCTTGGAGAAATGAAGAAGAGATACGATCTGTTCGGCACACTCGATGTCTTGACCGTGGACGGCGAGTGGGTCACTGGGCCCGTGCGCATCAAAGAGACGGGCCTCGAGGTCCGCGCGAAACGAGGCCGCAGACTGATTCCGATCGATTCGGTCTCAGTGGTCGACTATCCGGACGACCGTGATCGCTGGTGGGACAACGCCATCGGCGGCGCGATCGGCGGCGCGCTGTGGGGCCTCGTCGCCGCGAATAATGCGGGCAAGGAAGGCGATCCCCGATCGGATGCCCCCCGCGACTACATGGCTGCCTGGGGTGCCGGCATCGGAGGAGTCACGGGCCTGGTGATGGACCTCCAACATCACGGCAGGCGGAGGGTTTTCACGTCACCGGCGATTCCGCCGGTGCCCATGTCGTCGGTGATCCTGTCGCCGGCTCTCCTGTCAGCCGGCCCGGGAGTGGCGATCACGATCCGGTTCTGAAGGAAGCCGCGAGCCATTCGCGCCCCGGCTACCTCACGCGGATCATCTTTCGGGTTTCGGAGAGCCCTCGCGTCTGGAGCCGTGACCAGTAGACGCCGGCCGCGAGCCGCTTTCCGTTCAGCTCGCGCTCATAGGTCCCTGGCGCGAGCACCTCGTTCACGAGCAGTGCGACCTCTTGGCCGCGCACGTCGTACACGGCGAGACGCACGTGTTCGCGTCCGGTGCCCGGCGGGATGGTGAAGCGAATCCTCGTTAAGGGCGTGAATGGATTCGGATCGCTCCGGAGCGCCAAAGCGCTCCGCCGCTCATCCTGTCGAGACGGCACGGATGTCGTCGCTTCCGGCGAGTACTTGATGGTCGTGTAGTCGTCGCTGGTTCCGCTTCCACCGCTCGAGCCGCCCACGTACACATCCCCGGACGAGTGAACGGCGACGCCATATGGTGTGTCGTAGAAGTTCGCGGGGCCGTTGTAGCGCTCGGTCCACCTTACTGCGCCCGAAGGATCATAGGAGAGCGTGGCGAAGTCGTACTGGGTGGTGGAGTTTCCGTAACTCGACCCGCTCACATAGGAGTTGCCGGACCCATCCACCGCGATCGACGTTGCCCAATCACCGCCGGCCGCCGGGCCGTTGTAGCGGCGCACCCACATCTCCGTGCCTGCGGCGCTGTACTTGACGGTCGCGAAATCATCCGAGCTGTTGCCGGTCACGAACACATTGCCATTCGCGTCGACCGCGAGCGCCGCGGCGCGATCGTAGTCGCTGGCCAGCACGGTCGTGGGTCCGTCGTATCGGCGAACCCACTGCTGAGTGCCCGCGGCGTCGTACTTGATCGTCGCGTAATCGACGTTGGTGCCGGACCCGGTGCTCTGCCCGGTGACGTAGATGTTGCCGGCCGCGTCCACGACCAAGTCGGCCGGCGCATCAGAGCCGAACCCGCCGTTGTAGTTCCGAACCCACTGCTGGACGCCATTGAAGTCGTACTTGATCGTCGTGAAGTTGCCGCCGCTACGGCCCGTCACGTAGATGCCGGACGCGTCGCAGCCGATCGCCGCGGGAACATCCTCTCCATTCCCGGCATCGTATCGCCGCACCCACTGCTCGACGCCGCCCGGGCTGTACTTGATCGTGATGATGTCGAAGCCAGTGACGGTCTCGACGTTGTAGCCCGTCACGTACACATTCCCCGCTGGATCGAGTGCGAGGTCGACACCGGCATCTCCCTCGCCGATCGTGGTGAAGGACTGTATCCAGAGCCGGTCGCCGGCGGCGTTGTACTTCGCCGTCATGGAATAGAGTCCTCCGGCGCTGCTTCCGGTTACGTAGACGTTGCCGGCATCGTCGGTCTTGATCGCGACGGCGGCATCGGATCCGCCTCCGTCCAGCGTGCGCAGCCACTGCTGAACGCCCGCCGCGTTGTACTTGATCGTCGCCCAGTCGTTGCCGCCCGAGGACGTGGCTGCGGTTCCGGTCACGTAGACGTGGCCCGCGGCATCCACGGTCATGGCATAGGGAATGTCGTTCCAGGAAGTGGCGCTGGCGTATCGCGCCACCCACTCTTCAGAGACCTGGGCATGAGCAGTCGGAATCGCGAGCCCGAGAATCAGGATGAGTTGCGCGACTGAGCCTGGAACTTCAAGTCGCACGTGCATGAGCGCGCTCCCTTCGGAGGGGTGGGGGACACCGCGGCCGGATCGGGCGGCCGGCTCTCGACGCCGGGCGCCGGAACTGGCTCTCTTTGGGATCAAAACTCTCTGAGAGAGTGCAATGTGACCCACCAGGCGTCAACGGCCATGTGACGGACGCCGCCCTCAACTCTGGCCGTGCCACGCTCCCCTCGAACGGCTAGAATCTCGACCCCCCTCAACCTGTTTCATCCGACAGGCCGCACCTTGATGACAGCCTCGGCCGCTCCGCGCGCCGCGTGTTCTGGATTTGGACGGAGACTCCAATGATCAACAAGCGGCTCGGGCCCTACACGATCACGGAAGAGATTGGCGCCGGGGGCATGGCGACCGTTTATCGCGCCTACCAGCCGAGCATGGATCGCCACGTCGCGATCAAGGTCATCCGCACCAGCATCCTCCAGGATCCGACCCTTCGGGAGCGTTTCCAGCGCGAAGCCCGGCTCATCGCCCGGCTCGAGCACCCCCACCTTCTGCCGGTCTACGACTTCGACGGCGACCACGAGCCGCCTTACATCGTCATGCGCTACCTCGAGGGAGGAACGCTCAAGCAGGTATTGGCCAAGGGTGAGATTCCCTTCGACGAGGTGCTGTACATGCTCAACCAGGTCGGCCTGGCGCTCGATTACGCCCATCGCCAGAAGGTCGTCCACCGCGACCTCAAGCCGTCGAACGTGATGATCGATCGCGAGGGAAACGCCTTCGTCACCGACTTCGGCATCGCGCGCGCCGCAGGCAGCCAGGAGAACCTGACCCATGACGGCGATCTGATCGGCACACCGGCCTACATGTCGCCGGAGCAGGCCAACGGCCGCTCTGACGTCGACCAGGCGGCAGACATCTACGCGCTCGGCGCCATGTTGTTCGAGATGCTCACCGGCTCGGTGCCGTTCCGGCACGAAAGCAGCCTGGGTGTCCTCATGGCCCACTTGAGCGACCCCGTGCCGAGCGCCCACGCGCGCAACCCGCGCATCCCCCAGGCGGTCGACCACGTGATCCAGACCGCGATGGCCAAGGACAAGAAGGCGCGCTACCCCCGTGCCGAAGCGATGCTGGCCGAGCTGACCGCGGCGCTCAAGGTAAGCCGCGCCGAAGCACCCACCCAGCTGCAGTCGCTGACGCAGACCCTGTCACTCGAGCAGCTGCGAGCCTTCGAGGCGCAGAGCAAGGAGCGCCGAAAGGAAACGCCGACCTCGGGTACGCCGTCTGAACAGCAGCGGCAGATGACCACGGTCTATCTCGATGTCACCGATCTCGCCACGGCGCTCTACGAGTCCGGCCGGGACGCGGAGTCGGTTCGCGCGCGGATGGACGGTCTGTGGAATCGATTCGGGACGATCGCGCAGGAAGGCGGCGGCGTCATCCAGGGCCGCACCGGCGAGGTGGGAGTGGCGCTGTGGGGCCGCGCGCGCATCAGCGAGGACGACCCGGAGCGGGCGATCCGCGCCGCGCTCCGCATGCGCGACATCGTGCTCGAGGAAGCCCGCGGCGTGCACGGCGCCTCCTGGGAGCCCACCGAGGACAGTCCTCTTCCGTTCTCGGCCGGCATCACCACCGGCCCGGTTCTGCTCGAGCGCTCGACCGATACCGGCACCTACACCGCCAGTGGCGCCACCATCACGCTGGCCGGACGCATCAAGGACGCAGCCCCGCCCGGCAAGATCC
Source organism: Candidatus Eisenbacteria bacterium (assembly GCA_035712145.1). Taxonomy (NCBI): domain Bacteria; phylum Candidatus Eiseniibacteriota; species Candidatus Eiseniibacteriota bacterium. Next base: position 27,436 of record DASTBI010000081.1, read on the forward strand.
TGGTCGCCCACGACACCTTCATCCAGGTGCGGGGCATCTTCACCTTCCACTCCCACGAGCCGATCCGCATCCGCGGACGCCGCGACCCGCTCGAGGTCTACATCGCGGTGCTCGCCAGACCGCGTGCGTTCCGCCTCAAGGCGCGCGGCATCGAGGGCGTCGAGACCAAGATGATCGGGCGGGAGATCGAGCTGCGCCTGCTCCAGGAGGCGCTGACGCTCACGCTCGAGGACGGAGAGACCCAGGTGGTCACCGTGGTGGGCGATGCCGGCGTGGGCAAGTCGAGGCTTCTGTTCGAGTTCTCGGCATGGACCGATCTGATCGAGGAGAAGTTCTGGCTGTTCGAGGCACGGGCGACGCAGCCTTCCATGCTTCAGCCCTACTCGCTCACCCGCGATCTGTTCTCTTTCCGGTTCCAGATCCTCGATTCCGATCCGCTCGACGTCGTCCACCAGAAGTTCGTGAACGGAATCGCGGCCTTCATGGGTGAAAGCACCACCGAGAAGGCGGAGCTGATCGGACAGCTGGTGGGCTTCGACTTCTCTCATCGCCCGGCGGTGGCCGAGGCGCTCGAGGACGCCGAAGCCTTCCGGCGCGAGGCCCTGGAACATCTGGGCCAGTTCTTCGCTTCGGCGACTCGCGTCCATCCGATCGTGCTGCACGTCGAGGACATCCATTGGGCCGACGATCGCTCGCTCGACCTCATCAACAATCTGGTCCGAGAGAACGCGAAGCTTCCCTTGTTCGTCATCTGCATGGCGCGGCCCTCGCTCTACGAGCGCCGGCCGCAGTGGGGTGAAGGCCAGCGCTTCCACGAGCGGATCCAGCTCGAGCCGCTGTCGCAGCTCTCCAGCCGCCGACTGGTGCGCGAGCTGCTCAAGAAGATGGACGAGGTCCCGAGCGAGCTGCGCGACATGATCGTGGAGCGCGCGGACGGCAACCCCTTCTACATCGAGGAGCTCATCAAGGCCTTCATCGACGACGGGGTGATCGTCAAGGGCGATGTTTCGTGGACGGTGGATCGCTCACGACTCTCGAGCGTTCGCGTGCCGTCCACGCTGACGGGCGTTCTACAGTCGCGTCTCGACAGTCTGCCCCTTCCGCTCCAGCAGCTGCTGCAACGCGTCTCGGTCGTCGGCAGGATGTTCTGGCAGGCTGCCGCGGTTCATTTCAGCCGCGAGGAGGGCCTCGGTGCCGACGAGGTGCAGTCGATGCTCGAGGACCTGCGCAACCGCGAGATGATCCTGCGCCGTGAGGAATCCTCCTTCGCCGGCACGATCGAATACGTCTTTCGTCACGCGATCCTTCGCGACGTGACATACGAGACCCTGGTTCCGCGGCAGCGGCGGGCCCTCCACAAGCTGACCGCGGATTGGCTGCTGGAGATCGGCGGCGAGCGCGCGGGCGAGCACACACTCCTCGTGGCCGAGCACTACGAGCGCGCCGGCGAGCCGGCGCTCGCGGCCGAGCAACTGCGCCGGGCCGGCGAGGGGGCGACGCGCGTGGGCGCTCGCCAGGAGGCGCTGACCGTATTGCAGCGGGCGCGCGAGCAGGTGCTTGCCCCGGAGCATCGGGACGTGCGGTTCGAGGTGGATCTGGCGCTCGCCGAGTTCTATTCGAGGACCGGAAACCTCGAGGAAGGGCGAAAGCTGATCGAGGCCATGCTGCCCGAAGCCCGCGAGGCGAGAAACTCGCTCGTGCTGGCGCGGGGACTTGGAATGCTGGCTCGATTTTCGATGTGGCAGGGCGACACGCCAACGGCCGCCCGTTACCTCGAAGAGGCGCTACCCCTCACGCGTCAGGTCGGCGACCAGAAGGCCTTGGTCTTCATCCTCCGGCAGATGGGAAACATCCATCAGGAGGACCCTGCCAAAGCCTTGCCGCTCCTCGAAGAGAGCGTCAGCATCGCGCAGCGCATCGGCGACCGATATGGAGAGGGTCACGGTCTCAACTCCATGGGCAACGTGTGGGCGCTCAGCGGCGATGCAGCGAGGGGGGTGGAGTTCTACGGGCGCGCGCTTCAGCTCGCGGGCGAAGAAGGCGACCGCAACGCGGAGTGCATCGCCGCCGGTAACATCGCCTCCTTGCACATCCAGTTCGGCGAGCTGGATCAAGCCGAGCGGGAGATGGGCCCCGTCCTGAGATTGGCCGAGGAGCTTCACGACGACATGCTGATCGCAAACACGCACGAGAACTACGGATGGTTGTCGGTGCGCAAGGGCGCCGGCGAGGCCGCCCGCGCTCACCTCGCCCGCGCCATCGCGGGTTATCGTGGCGGCGGGGTGAAGCCTTCCTGGCTCCTGATCTTCTACGCGGTGCTCGAAGCTCGCTCCGGGCAGCGCGATCGCGCCCTCGAGCTCCTGGGCCTCGCCCGTGAGCTCGGCACGAGCAACCTGGCGCAGTACCAGCTCTACGCCACGATTCACGAGCCGGAGATCCGCGGGGACGCGTCGGAAGCGGAGATCGAAGCCGCTTTCGCTCGCGGGGCGAAGATGGACATGGACCAAGTGCTGCGCGAGCTGGTCGGCCAGGACGACCCGGTGGAGAGTCAGCCCGCCTGAGTATCCCGCGCTGAGTGATGCCTCCGACTAGCGCCGCCGGGTGAACCTATCTCAACAACACCATGCGTCCGCGCTGCACCTCCGAGGCGCTGCGCACCTCGTAGACGTACATCCCCGACGGCAGCCTGTGTCCCGAGCGGCCCGTGCCGTTCCACTCCACCCGGTGGGTGCCGGCCGTCACCATCTTCTGGAACGGCTCCGCGACCAGCCGGCCCGCGGCGTCGAAGATGCGCACCCGCATCGCGGAGGCCTCGCGCACTGCGAACGTGATGATGGTGCCCCCGGAGAACGGATTGGGCCGGTTCGGATACAACATCAGCCGCGGCCCGAGCGCTGCCGGCTTGCCGACCGCGGTGGGGCTGCAGATGCTGAGCGAGGCGAAGCGCAGCGGCGAGCCGTTGCCGAGCGAGTAGCTGAGGAAAGGCTGATCGAGCTCGCTGCGCGCGAGCGAGAGCGCCCCGGTCGCGTCGCCCGCGATCACGCCGGTCGACCACGTTCCCGCCGCCTTGACGGCATAGAGCAGCCGCTGCGTCGCCTGGTCGAAGTAGGCGATGCGTGGCTCGCCGAAGGCGTTCAGGTCGAGACGCGAGCCGATCCCGGGATCCCCGGCCTGGTCCACGGTCTCGTAGCTCCAGGTGATCCCCGACCCCGATACGTAGCGCAGGCGCGGCGTCCCGACGCTGGCGTCGCGATAGGCGATCGACACCTTGCCGTCGTCCACGCCGATCGAGCTCCACGTTCCGACCACCCCGGCCGCATCGAGCGTCGACTTGGTCCAGACGCCGCCGCTCTTGGTGGCGTAGCGTAGATCCTGAAGGGTGGCGTCGTAGTAGCTGACGTGAGGGATACCGGTCTCGGTCACCGTGATCGAGCTCGTCGAACCCATGTTGCCGGTGGTATCGACGGACTCCACGGTCCACATGCCGTCGGACCGGAGCGCGTACTTCAGATCGCCGTTGGTCGCATCGTAGTAACAGGCGTGCAGCTGGTCGTACTGGTCCCTCGCGAACGAGGGAGCCATGCCCACGTTGCCGGTCGCGTCCACGGTCTCGAACGTCCAGACACCCGTGGTGTTCCGGGCGTACACGAGGTCGCCGAGCACCGAGTCGTAGTAGAGGATGTGCGGAAGGTTGTCGGCGTCGAGGATCAGCGCCGGCGCCGCCTGGTTGCCGATGCCCGCCGCCACCGGCGTGGAGCTCCACGTGCCGCCGACCAAGGCGGCGTAGCCGATCGTGCCGACCGCCGGGTCGTGCCACGCGATCCGCGGCGTGGAGACGTCGTTCGAGTCGTGCGACGCGATCGAGCTGCTGCCCGCGACCAAGCCGGTGCCCTGGGTGCAGAACGAGCCCACTCCAGGCGTCCGCAGAGTGAACGTCGAGGCCACCGCCCCGGGCGTGGCGGCGCCGAGAGTGTTGAGCTGGAGATGGCCCACCGCGGAGGTCCCGCCCGGCACCGAGCTGCCCCACGTCACGTCGAACAAGGGGCCGCTGTAGCCAGACGTCGGGACCACCAGCCCGAGCCCCAGGAACCCGCTCGAGAAGTTGATGGTGATGTCCTCGGTCGCCGGCGAGCCGAGGAAGTCGATGGCGGCGTCGAACGCGATGCTCGAGCCGCTGGTGTTGGTGATGGTGCCACTGTAGGTGGCGGTGCCGCCGGGCGAGGCGACCTGGCTCGGCGCGCTGAGCGACACCGACCAGTTGTCAGCCTGGGCCGCCGGGACAGCGGCGAGCCCGAGCGCCAGGACAAACCCTGCGAACGTGCGCTTCATGGGGGAGACCTCCCGGAAAAGTGCCTCGAGCCGGTTCATTGCTGGCGCTGCATGCCCGTGATCGTGCCGGAGAAGAACGGCCCGGTCGGGGGTGGGTTGAGGGGGCAATACCAGCAATCGGTCGTCACGTTGATGAGTGTCGCGCCCGAGATCGTGCCGCTGATGTATGTGCCGCAGACCTCCGGATGGATGCCGAAATCGAAGTCGGTGCCTTCGCAGGTGCCGGTGACCTGGAACTCGTTGCTGGCGCCGACCCACTGGATCCAACCGACGATGTCGTAGCCCGGCGGTGTCGGCCGATAGATGCGCATGATCGCCGGACCCGAGACGGCGGTGCACAGCGGGTCGCCGCTCGGCACGTTGTAGGTGCCCACCCAGCGCTCGATCGCGGTGTAGAACGTGCGGGCCGCGATCGCGTCGATCTCGTTTCCGATCTTGCCCCTGAACACCAGCGTGAACCCGTAGCCGCCCTCGCACAGCATCTCGGGGAACTTGGCAGTGAAGGTCGCTCCGTTGGCGAGGCCGCCGCTGGGGTAGGCGCTCGCGTCGAATCCAGGAACCGGCTGGCGGTTGCCGTTCGCGTCGTCGTAGTAGAGCGACCAAGTCCCTCCGGGACCGAAGTCGTGCCCGGTCCCTGACTCGTTTCGAATCACGACCGAGTTCATCTGCAGCCCGGCGTCCCAGGTGGTGGTCGGGTTGTTGAGCCCGATCTTGCCGCGGAAGAACAGGTTCACGAGTCCGGTCACGTAGGCATTCGCCTTGGGGATCAGGATCTGGGCGGCGGCCTGGTAGGTGACGTCGTCGAACCCGATCTCGTGATCGTAGACAAGCGGGACGCTGCTGTTATTGATCAGGAACAGCGCCGGGTTGGTCACGCCGAGGAACGAGTATCCGACGTAGCGCACAGCGCCACCCAGTTGCTCGCCCTCGCGCTGAAGAGTGACGCGCGTCTTGGAGGCCGGGAACCAGTCGGCGAGATCGGTGTTGCGCAGGGTGGGGTAGTTGAACTGGTGGTGCGGCGCCGTCGAGCGGTTCTCGATCGAGCTGACCAGGTCGATCTGGATCGGGGGAGCCGCGGTGCGCGGCAGCACCACGGTGCGGAGCGGGCCGAACATGGTGTCGTCGGTGATGAAGTGAAGGTTCGTGAACTCGGCCAGCCCCAGGGTCCCGGGGATGCTCGTGATTCCGGTCTGTCCCGTGTACTGCTCGGTGTCCCAGAACGCGGCGAACTCCGGCGGAATCCCTTCGAACTTGTTCGACATGACGGAGAACGTCGGTGGCGGCTGATTCCCCAGCCCCGCCACCGCGCTGGAGTCGCCATAGTGGTCGCGGCAGTACGACTCGTACGGATGGGCGAGGTGCGCGTCGTTGCGCACGTGCTGGGGCTGGGCGAGGTCCTCGACCAAGTGGGCGACGTGGCCGAGCGCGTAGAACGCCCGGGCCATGTGAAAGTCTCGGGCCGACTTCGGGGCCTGGGTCACCGCCTCGAAGAACGCCTGGCGTGCGACCCGCCAGTCCTGGTCGTGGCCATCCCACGCCCACTGCATCGAGTTCGAGAACCAGCCCCCGCCATCGGTGAGCCCGACGTCGTTGTGCACCGGGTCGTAGAAGTGTCGGAAGAAGTTGGCGGAGCCGTCCTCGTCGATCGCCGCCTGCCGGAACCGGTCGGCGGGCGTGCCTTCGACGCTGGAGGTGTTGATCCCCGATGGCAGGAGGAGCCGAGTCTTGAGGTAGTTGTCGGCCACGCAGTCGGGACGGCGGATCGCTACCGCCGAGATCGCGGCGTGGGTGTTGGTGTCGTACTCCACCCGCATCGGATCCGCGGCTTCGGGCTTGGGAATCCGCTCGGGACGGAGGCCCGGCTTCACGGGCTCGGTCTTCACCTCGGGCATAGGCGGCGGAATCGTCCACGGGGTCGAGATCGGGTTCGTGGTCACGCCGGTTCCGGACGCGGTCGCGGCGGACTCTTTGGGCGACGAGGTCTCCGCGGCGAGCGCGAGCGCGGGTGTCCCGAGGTGCGAAGCGATCACCACGCAGGCGACAAAGCGGTGGATGAACGAGAAGCGAACGACTGCGGAGCGGGGGAGCATGGTGCGACCTCCGTGGGGTTCGGAGTGCATGCGTTCGATATCCGGCAGCCCAGGATCGGTGGAGAGAGGCGCGGCCGCAGGCGCAGACTATTCCTGCGCTCGAATCGAGGCAAAGGAATCCGCCGGCCGACTCGTCAAGAGCAACCGCGGCCAGGTGACGGAACTCCATCCCGGCGGGCTCGCACGCAATTCCATGAGACGCAGATCCGGGCGGAGGCGTAGAATGACCTGCTTCCGCCCCCGAAATTGCTGCTGCCCTCTCACCCGTGGGGTGATGCAAATGACCGCCTTGCATTCGCGCCCGAAGCGCTTCGTCCTGTTCCTCCCCGCCTTGGCCGCCTTCCTCCTGGCTCATCACCAGGCCGCCGCCACTCCCTTCACCACGGAGACCGTCGATGCGACCGGGACGACGGGGTTCTGGACGTCGCTGGCGCTCGACGCGCAGGGCAACCCGCACATCAGCTACTACGCTCTCGGGAGCGGCGACCTGCGCTATGCGAAGAGAATAGGCGGGGTCTGGAGCTTCGAGACCGTGGACGCCGTCGGCTCCGTCGGCTCCTACACCTCCATCGCGATCGACGCCCTGGGCAACCCCCACATCAGCTATCACGATGAGACGAATCTCGATCTCAAGTACGCCACCAAGGTGGGCGGCGCCTGGACCATCCAGACGCTGGACGGTGGCGGCGGCATCAGCGTGGGGCTCTACACCTCGATCGCCCTCGACGCTCAGGGCTTGGCGCACATCAGCTACTACGACCAGACCAACGGCAACCTCAAGTACGCCCGGAACACCGGAATCGGAGGATGGACCAATCAGTCGGTGGATGGCGGCAGCAGCGACACCGGCATGTTCACGTCTCTGGCCCTCGATGCCTCGGGCCTCGCGCGCATCAGCTACCACGAGGTGACTGGCGGGGACCTGCGCATCGCCTGGCGCACCACGTCGGGATCCTTTCTCGTCGAGAGCCTGGAATCGACGGGCATCGTCGGCATGTGGACGTCGCTTGCGCTGGACGGCGCCGGAATCCCGCGGATCTGTTACTACGACCAAACCAACTCCAACCTCAAGTACATCACCAAGGAGAGTGGCGCCTGGGTCGCCGAGACGGTTCCCGATCCGTTCCTGGTCGCGGGCCAGTACGGCTCGCTGGCGCTCGACGCCCAGGGCATCCCGCACATCAGCTACCAGGCCGAGTCGCCTTACTCGGTCCTTCGCTACGCGCGCAAGATCGGAGGCTCGTGGATCATCGAGTCGGTCGACGTCCTGGGCAGCCAGGGGTTGGAGACTTCGCTCGAGCTCGACGCGCAGGGCAATCCCCGCATCAGCTATCGCGAGATCAACACGAACGATCTCAAGTACGCCGATGCCTCCGTGCATCTCCTGAGCCCTGCGGGCGGCGAGACGTGGCCGGTCGGCGCCGTTCGCGAGGTCCGTTGGTCGGGCGTTGGCCCCGTGGACGTGAAGCTCTCGGCCGACGGCGGAGCGAGCTTCCAGACCGTGGCTTCGGGCATCTTGGACAACTCGTTCTTGTTCCAGGTCCCGCACCTTCCGACCAGGTTCGCCCGCGTCGGCGTTTTCCGGACAAGCCCCATCTCCTCCTCGGTCTCGACCGGGCTGTTCACGATCGAATCCTCGATCGGGCTGCTCTCGCTGATCGCCGAATGGGAGAGAGGTGCGGCCGAGGCGAGGATCTCGTGGCGGACGAACCCCGGTCCCGAGGACCTATCCGGCTATCGCCTGGAGCGCGCTTTGCCCGGCTCGGGGGGCGGCTGGGAGACGGTCGTTGCGCTGACCCGCGAGACGTCGTACACCGACCGTGACGCCGCACGGGGCGACCGCTACCGGTTGTTCGCGGTCAACGGGCTTGGACAGGAGCGCCTGCTCGGCGAGGCCGCGCTGCTCCCCGCTCGCAGCCTTGCCGCGTGGCCGCTCCCCTACAAGGCCGGTGAGCTGACGGTCTCGTTCGGTGTGGCCGGCGGCATCGGCGGCGGCCCTGGAAGCGCCGAGGTCGCCGTGTTCGATCTTTCCGGGCGGCGCGTGCGCACGCTGGCGAGCGGCGCGTTCGAGAGCGGATACCGCACCGCAACCTGGAACGGCCGCGACGAATCCGGTACGAGGGTGCCGGGTGGCGTCTATTTCGTGCGCGCCGCGACCGGCGGGGAGGTCGCCCAGCTCAAGCTGGTGGTGATGCCGTGAACGCGCGATTGCAGTCGGCGGCGCTCGCGGCCGCGCTGCTCTTGGCGTTCCCCGCGGCGCGACCCGCGGCCGGCGCCGCGCTGCTGGGCCTCGTGGACACGGGCGAGCTGTTCCGCTCCACCGACGGGGGCGTGATGTGGACGGCTCACGCGGTCTTGCCCGTGCGTGACGCCGTTGCGCTGGCGGCACGGCTCTCCAGCTCCGACTTGTTTCTCGCCTCGCGCTCCGGCTCGATCTACCGCTCGACCGATGCCGGAGCGACGTGGATACCCGTCGGCGCGATTGCGGCGAGCGGCCTGGTGGATCTGTCGATCCGTCCCGACGGCGGGCTATTGGCGCTCACCGCCACGGGCTCGCTCTATCTTTCGACCGATCTCGGCGCCAGCTTCGCGCCACTGGCAAGCCTCGGCGCCTCGAACTTCGCCAGCCTGGCCTTCACCACGCCGGCGGTGACGTACTACGCCCTGACCCGGACCGGCGAGGTCTATGAGAGCGTCGATGGAGGCACGAGCTGGGCGGCCAAGGGGCTGTTCACCGCATCCAATGCCGTCCGGCTGCGCGCCATCCAGAGCGCGCTCTACGCCCTCACCGAAACCGGCGACGTGTATCGCAGCACCGACGGCGCCGCGAGCTGGGCGCCGATCAGCACGCTGTCCCAGGTCGGCATGAGCGGACTGGCGCGAAATGGCCTTTCGCTGGTGGCCGCGAGCCGCGAAGGCCACGTCGCCACGTCCCTGGACGGGGTCGCCTGGGCATGGCAAGGCTCGATGAACCAGCTCACGCTCACCGCGCTCGCCACCGATGAGCCGGCCACCACCGGAGTCACGCCGCGAACAGGCGGGGGCGTGTTCCTCGGCGCTCCCTATCCGAACCCCTCGCGCGGCTCCGCGTCGTTCGAGCTATGGCTGGATCGCGCCGCCGACGTCGCGTTGACGCTGTACGACGTGAGCGGCCGGCGGTTGGCCAGCCTCGCGCCGAGGCGGTTCGAGGCCGGGATCCACCGCCTCTCCTGGGACCCGGGCGTGAGTCGGGCCGGCCTCTACTTCCTGAGCGTGGAACGGGGGGGCAAGCCTGCGGTCACGCGGCGCTGGGTGGTGGCAAGGTAGACGCAACACGCGACGCGCCCGCCACCGCACTTCAGCAGTGGCGGGGCATTCTCGCGCAGCGCGGAAGGAACGAGGAGGCCGACTCCCTCTTCCGCTGGGCGATCGAGCTCCGGCGCCGGGCGTACGGGGCGACGGCCGCCGTCACCTTCAGCGCGTTCGCCGAGTACTCCCTGCTGGCCGCTGCCGCGCGCGGCATTCTCGCCGTGCCGCTCTACGAAGGTGATCGGCGCGTGGCACTCCGCAGGGTCGTGGCGTACTACGATGGGCAATCACGGCTGGCCGCGGGAGCCCACGGTTCCGCGAAGCGAGAGGTCGCCTAGAAGCGCACGCTCAGACCGCCGAGGGCTTCGGTCATGCGCTCGGGCGCGTGCTGCTCGACGGTCAAGGCGCCGTGGACGAACCACCGGGCGCCGGGGCTCCATTCGACCACGCCCTCGTACCAGTCGATCGCGTCCTCGCCGCTGATGTCGTCGAAGATCCTGCGACCTCCCGAGCCTTCGAGGTGGAGGCCCCAGGGCGAGTCCACGCTCAGCGTGAGGGCCGTCAGCTCGGAATGACTGTCTTCCGTCCGGTAGGTGGCGTAGCGGCTTCGGGCGACCGGGGCCCAGGCGACGCGCGGGGTCCAGCTCAGCTCGCCGCTCCAGGACACATCGCTCTGACCTCCACCGGCCACCGTCCGCATCTCGCCGGTCAGCCTCACGCCGCGCTGCATCGCCGTGGCCGACACCCATCCGCCCTCGCGCGCCCGATCATCGAACTCGGTCTCCGGCGTCTCGCGGTCGCGCCACAGCCGCACGCTGTGGCGCGCGTCATAGCCGCCATTCAAATCGAGCCAAGGCAGAGCGGCGACACTCACCGTCGCGAAGGTATTGGTGGGTTCCCCGGAGGGCGCTCCGGATTCGCGCCGCCATGCCGGCGCGAGATCCACCTCCTGCTGTGCGTTGAAGCTGACGCGCTGGTTCCGCCAGAAGGTCTGCACGAACACGAAACTCCGGTTCGCGTTTCCCTCGTCGTAGGAGGCGGCCACGCCCACGCGGGCGTTCCAGGTCGCGCTCGACAACGCGAAGTGGCGAGCCTCGACGTACGCCCCGGCGTGCACCACGTCGTTGGAGAAGCCCATGCGCAGCGGCTCCGGCTCGCTGCCGCCGTAGAGACTCGCGGCCCAACGGGCGGCATTCCAACCCAGCGAGAGCCCGTCGAAAAGGCTGACGACCCCTGGTCCGAACTGGCGACCGGCCACCACGAAAGGTCCCGACCCCGGGGCGTGCGTGCCGATCGACGCCCGATAGAGGCGTCCGACCGTTTCCTCCTTCACCAGGTTCCCGGTGAGCCGGCTGCGATGGGCTCGGAGGTCGAGCACGACGTCGAGCGGACCGTGCTCGCGAGCGCCGGCGACGTAGAATTCGAGCATCGGCCGCACCAACCGGGAGCCAAGGCCGCTGGTCGATAGCCAGCGTAGGGCGGCCCTTCCGCGCAGCCAGCGCGCGGGTCGCTGCGTCCTGCTCGTCTCGGCTTCCGTGGCGGAGGACACCACCCCCGAATCGGTGACCGCCGCCTTGGCCGACGCCGGCGCCTTCCGATCACCGCCGAGCGGGCCGCGCACGCGATCGCCGATGGCCGGCGGGTCGCCCTCACCCACCAAGGTGCATACCGAGCGCTGCTGCGAGGTCGCCGTGACCACCAACAGACCGATGCGGCGGCCTTCGCGCACCAGTTCGAGCGTGTCGCCGGCGGCGATTCCCTGAGCGGCGCCGGCATTGACGTAAACCGAGGCGCCGGCCACGAAGGTCACCCTCGTCGAGTCCTCGGCTGCCCGCACGGGCTGTGGAGCCGCCGCCAAGAAGCAAGTCGCGGCCACACCGATCACGACTGGCCAGCGTCTCAAGACTGCCCCCGGGGATGGCACGAGTAGCAGGCATTGCTGTCGTACAGGTACCCGCCGACACCGTTGTGGTTGGAATCGGTCTGCGTCCGGCTCGAGTGGGGGTGGCAGCTGAAGCAGGTGAACTGGGAGTAATTGGAGGGGTTGTTGTGACAGTCCGAGCAGCCGCTCCACAAGGTCGCGTGCCGTCCGCTGTAGATCGGGAAATTCCGGCTGTCGTGATCGAACCTTCCGGGATGCCACGCGGTCGTGCTGTGGCAGGTCTGACATTGGGTCGAGAAGCCGATGGTGGCATGGTTGGGATCGCTGGTGGCGTCGTAGTCGGCGCGGTGGCAGGACACGCAGTCGGTGGGCTTGCCGTCGTAGACGCCGTCACCGTGGCAGCGCTCGCACGACACGCGACGGTGGGCTCCGGTGAGCGGGAAGGCGGTCTTCTCGTGACCGAAGCGGACGCCCTCCCAGGCGATCGTGCCATGGCACTGGGCGCACTGGAGCGGGAAGCCACCGGCACGGTGGTCCGGCGCCCGAGCGGCCAAGTAGTCGTCGCGGTGACAGTCCTCGCAAGCCGCGCGGGTTCCCTTGAACTGCAAGTGCCCCTGCGCCTGAAAGGCGTGGCAGAGCTCGCACTCCAGCGTGGCATGAGCCCCGGTCAGCGGGAACCGCGTGAGCTGGTGCCCGCGCACCATCGGCGCGCGATCGATGAAGCTGCGCGGTCCATGGCAGCGGGCGCAGTCGATCCCCATCTCCCCGCGGTGGGGGTCCTGGTGGCAGGAGGCGCAGCGAATGTCGGCGGCCTTGAATTCGAGCGACGTGTGGCAGGACATGCAGTCCGTCTTGTGCGCGCCGTGGAGCGGGAAGCCGAACTTCGCGTGGTCGAACTTCGGACTCACCCGTACCTGCTTCCAGCCTTTGGCGGTGTGACAGGTCGCGCAGGGCTCCTTGAGCTTGCCGTGCGGGCTCTTCACCTCATCGATGGCCGCGAACAAACCCGGTGCGGCCCAGGCCAGCAGGGGAGCCAACGCGATGGCGAGCGCCGTGATCCGATGAGGTTTGAAGCGGCTCGTGTGCATGGCCTTCACACTCCTCCCGGTTGGGCACGACGGCCGTGGTTCGGAGGTGCCGTCCGTGGCGCGAATCCCGTCTTGCGGTCGCCTCCACGAGATCCGCCGTGGCAGGCCTCGCAAGACCGCGCCACCGGCTTCCAACGGACGCGAACCACGCCGTCCGGGTCCTTGGCCGGCTTGTGGCAGGCGGTGCACGCGGTCTTGGCGTGCCCTCCCTCGAGCGGGAAGCCGGCGTCGCGGGTGTGATCGAATCGAGCGGCCGGGGCGAACGCCGCGAGGTCGTGGCAGGCATCACAGGCGGCCGCTCCCGCTCGGCCGTCGAACTGCCGTCCGTGCGGGTTGGCGTGACACTCCGCGCATTGCCGGCGTGGATCGACGAATCGCAGCACGCGCATTCGGGATGAATCGGCCACCAGCGTTGCCGTCGCCGCCTTCCCGGCCAGCTCGCCATGGCAGGCGGAGCACGGCGCCAGCAGGTGGGCGCCGGCGAGCGGATACCCGGACCGCGCGTGCCGCTGCGCGTCGTAGCGCGACGGGACGAAGTGCGACATGTCGTGGCACGAAGCGCAGGAGCCGGCGTCGCGGAGGCTCGAATGGGCGGAGGCGAAGCGCCCGCGGTGCGGGTCGCCATGGCAATCGGTGCAGGTCTCGTGCGCCGGCTCGAGGCGGACTCGCGACGGACCGAGCGATGCGACGGTGGCGGGTCCGGCCGGGGCGCGAGTGTGGCAGGAGGCGCAGTCGGTGGTCCGGTGCGCGCCCTCGAGCGGATAACCGGTCTGCTGGTGCGCAGCCCGTGGCATGGTCGAGCGGGCGAAGCCATGGACGTCGTGGCAGGCGGCGCAGTCGGCGGCCGCGCCCGCAAGCAGGGCCTTGCCGGCATGCGCATCGGCATGGCATGCGTCGCAGCGCGCGAAAGCCGGCCGTTTGCCCCACCCCGTCTTCGTGGAGTGGCAAGAAGCGCACGAGAGGGTGCGGTGCCGGCCGAGCAGCGGGAAGCGGGTGCGGCTGTGATCGAATCCCTCCTCCCTGACCTGTGACCAGCCCGACGTGCGATGGCAGGTGGCGCAGGCGGGACCGAAGCGGTTCCGGTGTGGGTCCTGGTGGCAGGAGGAGCACGGGTCGAACGCCAGCGGCTTGTACTGCGGCACCGCCTGGCCTCGGGCGTCATGAGCCAGACGCAGACCCTCCGCTTCGTGGCACTTGGCACACGGGACGTCCGCGTGCCGCCCGGTGAGAGGGAAGCGGGCCTTCGCGTGATCGAAGCCCGCAGCAGGCTTCCACGCCGCTTGGTCGTGGCAGCTCGCGCAATTGCTTCCGAGCTGCTTCCGGTGAGGATCGTCGTGGCAGCTGGCGCACGAGGTCTCGAGGCCGAGCCAGCTGTGCGACGGATCCTTGCGTTGCGCCAGCGCCATCGCTCCGGAGCGCTGCAGCTTCGGCTGATGGCAGGCGGAGCACTCCAGGCGCCGATGCGCACCCTCGAGAGGCCAGCCGGCGGTGCGGTGATCGAACGCCCTCGGCGACTTGCCGGGCCATGCGATCAGCGCGAAGTCGCGCCCGCCATGGTCAGGATGGCACTTGACGCACGTCTCCTGATGGCGCGCGTGGGTACCTCGCCGCTCACGTTTCATCCAGGCGATCTCTTTGTGACAGCTGAGACACTGTGCCTCCATGGCCTGCCGCCCGCCGGACTTGGCGTGGCAGCGAAAACACTGCGTGGGCCCGTCGAGCTCGGCATGCGCCCGGGACAATGGCCCCGGCGACACCTGGGCCGCGGCCACCCCGGCTCCGAGCAGCAGCAACAGCCCCGCCAGGCGGAGCGTCGCGGCCCCCGGCGTCACCCCGCCCTGGCCCCCGCCGCGGTGGGAACCGGCACCTCCTTGGTCACGATGCGGACGCCGATCCGTTCCAGGAACGGATACGGCGCTTCGCCTCCGATGCGCACGATCACGGCGTCGTTCGGGAGCATGCGCTGCTGACCGCGTTGGTCCATCACCACGACGTCGCGGCGGATTTCCTTCACCTGGCTCGGCATCGCCAGCTCGATGCGGCCCGCCGCCATCGCCGTCTCGAGCTTCTGGCGATTGCGCTCCTTGAGGCGGCTGAACTCTTCTCCGCGATAGGAGAGCGTCACCTGGGTTCCGCTCTGGTTTGCGATTCCGAGCGCCGACTCGACCGCGCTGTCGCCGCCGCCAACCACCAGCACCCGGTTGCCCATGAACTGCTCCATCTCGACCACGTCGTAGAAGACCTTGTCGAGCTCCTCGCCCGGCACGCCGAGCCGCCGCGGCGTGCCGCGCCGCCCCATCGCCAGCACGACCTTTCGCGCGTGCACGGTGTCGCTCCCCGCCGTGAGGGTGAATCGGCCTTCCTGCCGCTCGATCCCGGTCACTCGAGTGCCGGTGCGCACCTGCAGGCCGGTGCGCGCGATCACGTCCTGCCACACCCTGAGCAGCGACTCCTTGGAGGCGTCGGCGATCCACAAGTCGCCGTACAGCGGCACCCGCAGCGGCTCCGCGAACAGCACCTTCTTGCGGGGATACTTGGCGATGGTGTCACTCAGGTCGCCCTGCTCGAGCACGATGTACGAGAGCCTTTGCCGCAGCGCCTCGAGGCCGGCCGAGAGTCCCGCCGGCCCTGAGCCGACGATCGCCACGTCGAAGACATCCGGTTCGCCTCCGGCGCGTCCGCCTGGAGCGTTCAGCACTTCGGCGACGTGCTCGATGGCGAGACGCCCTTCGTTCACCGCGTTCTTGATCAGGCCGCGGCCCCCCAGCTCGCCGACCACGTAGAGCCCGGGCACGTTGCTCTGGAAGTTGACGTCGAGATCCGGCACCTCGACGCGCTGCCCGGCGTCGCCGCTGCCGACGAAGACTCCGCCCACGGGGCAGGCGGTGACGCACTCGCCGTGGGCTTTGCACCGTTCGGGATCGACGACCGCCAGCTTGTCGACGAGCCGGATCGCGCCCGGCTCAGGGCACGCGGGTACGCAGAGTCCGCAGCCGACGCAGACATCGGCGCGAACGATCGCGTGGCGTGGACCGCTCGCCGCGCCGTTCGCTTCCACCGCTCGTGCCGCCACGACCTCGAACGCCTGGAGCGGTGCGCCGCAGCCGGTGCAGAACTCGGCGCCCCTGCTCATCCGCGCTCCGCAGCGCGGGCAGGAGATCCTCTCGGGGGCCGCGGGAGCGCGGCGGCTGCGCACGTGCCACCACATGAAGAGCGCCGTGAAGCCGGCGACGATCAAGAAGGTGAGGAGCCCGCTCATGACGGCCCTCCCCCGAGATGCACCGCGCCGACCGCCCAAGCCACGACCACGTGAACCAGCACGGCGAGCAATGCGGTGACGGCGAACGGCCGGTGGGCGACGTGCCAGTAGCCGAAGAGCCGGCGGGTGACGCCGAGCAGTCGGACCTGCTGGGCCAGCCCCAGCTCACGGCGTGACAGGGTCATCGCGCGTCGCAGCGCCCGGCGATCGATCGGCGCTCGCCCTGGCTGCGGCGTGGACCACTGGCGCCGCAGCCGGGAGAGCGTCCGTGTGCGCTCCCAGTCGTCAGCCACCAGGCGCACCACCGTCCGCAACAGGCCGAGCCCCTGGTAGGCGGCGCGATGAGGCGCGAGCGAATGCTCGATTGCCATGGGCGACAGCCCGGTGGCGGCGGCGATCTCGGTGATCAGGGCGCGACGTTCGCTCGCAACTTCCTCGATCGACATCTCGAGCCCGTCGCGGCTGCGCGGAATGTGCGTATAGAGGTAGCGGCCGACGATGCCCGACAGCGCCACCGTCAGCATGGCCCAGTAGCCGAGCCCGATCAGCCCTTCGAAACGCCAGCCGGCGTGCGCGGCGACGATCACCGGCACCGACAGCCCGCACACGATGTGCACGCGCAGCCAGGAGCTGACCTGGCCCGTCCAGGCCAGCCAGCGCACGTGCTTCCGCAGCGGGTAGAGCCAGAGGAACAGGAACAGCGCCAAGCCCAGGATGCCGAGCCAGAGTCCAACCACACCCGAGGGTCGCAGCAAGTCGTGCAGCGGATGTCGCAGGCGGACCGGCGCCGAGGCGGAGTAATAACTCCAGCCGCCGATCGTGATCCCAAGCGGAATGGCGAGGAGGGCGGCCAGTGGCCCCCAGTCGAGAGACGGAACGCCGCGAGAAGCTCGCGCCGCGGGCTTCACGGAGTGAGAAGACGGCCCGACCGCCGCTTGGCTCTTGATCGCGCCGTGGTAGCGAGTGGTGGCCATGAGCTGAATACCCCGGACGACGAAGAACGGGTCGATCGACAGGCGACCCTGCAACGTGAACTTGGGCAAGTGGCGCGGGAACGCAACTTGGATACCACGGTCGCGCTCGATCCAACGCGCCCGGGCGCCCCAGTTGCGCGGAAAGGGCGAGCCCCGGCGTCGGCTCGAACAGCGCGTGGCCGTGGATGGCAGACTGGCTGCCGAATTGGCAGCCATCAACATGCATCAGCGCTCACGGCAAACTGCACGGGTTCGGGCCTAAGCCGGCGATGGGGACACGGCGGCGAGCGGAAGCCGTTCGAACGTGGCCCGGAAGTGGCGCAGCGCGCGAGGCGCGGTCACGATGCGCACGCCGGCGATACCGTCGCGGCGCCGCCAGACACTTTCGATGACTTCAAGAACGTAGTCCATGTGGCTTTGTGTGTACGTGCGTCGCGGGATCGCGAGGCGCACGAGCTCGTGGGTGGGCAGGATCTCCTCACCCGTCCGCGGGTTCCGGTGCGCGAGCATCACGCTTCCGATCTCGCAGGACCGGATACCACCCTCGAGGTAGAGCTCGATCGCCAGCGCCTGCCCCGGGAACGCCTCTCGCGGCAGATGCGGGAGGAAGCGCCCGGCATCGAGGAACACCGCGTGTCCGCCAGGCGGCCACACCACGGGGATCCGCTGTGCGCGGAGCCGCTCGCAGACGTATCGGATGCTCGCGAGGCGATACTCGAGATAGTCGCGATGGACGACCTCCCGCAGGCCCTGGGCGATTGCCTCCAGATCGCGCCCAGCCAGGCCGCCGTACGTCGGAAACCCCTCGGTGACCACCAATCGGGTGCGGAGCTCGTGCGCGAGCGATTCGTCGCGACAGGCGATGAAGCCTCCGATGTTCGCGAGCCCGTCCTTCTTGGCGCTCATCGTGCAGCCATCGGCAAGATCGAACATCGCTCGAGCGATCTGGGGGATCTCCAGATCGCAGGCCTCGGGCTCGCGCTGCTGGATGAGGAAGGCGTTCTCGGCGAAACGACAGGCGTCGAGGTAGAGAGGCCGGCCCGCCTGCTCGCACAGTCTCCGCACCGCGCGGAGATTCTCGAGGCTGACGGGCTGACCGCCCCCCGCGTTGTTCGTCACCGTGATCATGACCAGGGGAATGCGATCGCCGAACTGAGCGAGCGCACGCTCCAGCCCGACGAGATCCATGTTGCCCTTGAACGGCGCATCGCTCTCGAGGTCACGAGCTTCGGGACAAGGCAGGTCGAGCGCCTCGGCGCCGGCCATCTCGATGTTGGCGCGAGTCGTGTCGAAATGAGTGTTGTTCGGAACGATCTGGCCGGGGCCCGTGAGGGTGTCGAAGAGCAGGTGCTCCGCCGCCCGACCCTGATGGGTCGGAATCACGTGCGGGAAGCCGAACACTTCGCGCACCGCGGCTTCGAAACGACCGAAGCTCGGCGCGCCCGCGTAGGATTCGTCGCCCCGCATCATCGCCGCCCATTGCTCGCTCGACATCGCGCCCGTTCCACTGTCGGTCAGGAGGTCTATCGTGACGTCCTGCGAAGACAGATGGAAGAGGTTGCCACCGGCCGCGGCGACAGCCCGCTCGCGTTCCTCACGGCTCGTCATGCGGATCGGCTCGACGCTCTTGATCCGGAACGGCTCGATGATCGTCTTCATGATCGAGAGCTCGCGGCGCCGTGTGACGACGAACAGTCCATCGTGACTCTCCCTGGGTCTGCATGGTGGAGGTTCAAGCTGCGGGCCAACGATTCTCGGCACCACCTCATCCCTTTTTGCGGCCCGCAGATGCGTCGGTCGCGCTGGCGACCGAGCCTCGGCTCGCGCTCGCGCCGCTCCTGCCATTTTCGGCGCGGGCCTGACAGGACGGCGGGAAGCGCGGAGTCCAGCGAATCGCGCTGCGCGCCTATCCTGAAACCATGCAAACAGTTTCCAGGCCACGAGCAGTGGCACCTCTGATGCTTGACCGTCGACGGTTGAGAGGCCGGTAGATGTTGCTGTATCTCGACTCGAAGCGAATCCGTCCAGCACGGATCCTGGCGCATCATCTTCGGTCGGCAAGTCATGCCGACCCACGGGAGGACCTAGCCGTGGCGACCGAAATCCTTCCCCCGCAGACCCAGCCGGCAACCACCCTGCAATACCACGGCGTGAGCCTGGACTTGCCCGTCGTCGAGGGCTCCGAGGGCGAGAAAGCCCTCGACATCCAGCAACTTCGCAACAAGACCGGACTCATCACGCTGGATCCCGGATTGGGCAACACCGGGGCTTGTCGCAGCGCGATCACCTTCATCGACGGCGAGAAGGGAATTCTGCGTTACCGCGGATATCCGATCGAGGAGCTGGCCGAGAAGAGCTCGTTTCTGGAGGTCGCCTGGCTGTTGATGCACGGCGAGCTCCCCACCGGACGAGAGCTGTCGGCATTCCAGCGCGAGGTCACTTACCACACGATGCTCCACGAGGACTTCGGCCGGTTCTTCGATTGTCTTCCCAAGGACGCGCACCCGATGCCGGTCTGCGCGGCCGCGGTGGGCGCGCTCGCGACCTTCTACCAGCAGCCCGAGACCTTGCAGACGCAAAGCGAGACGATCGTCCGCCTGATCGCCAAGATGCCGACGATCGCTGCGCACTCCTACAAACACTCGATCGGCCAGCCCTTCGTCTATCCCGACAACCAGCTCGGGTACTCGGCGAACTTCATGCGGATGATGTTCTCGACACCCTGCGAGCCCTACATCGTGGATCCCGTTCTCGCGAAGGCGATCGATCTGCTCTTCATCCTTCATGCCGATCACGAACAGAACTGCTCCACCAGCACGGTACGCGTCGTCGGCAGCTCCCGCGCCAATCTCTTCGCGAGCATCGCGGCCGGGATCAGCGCGCTGTGGGGACCGCTCCATGGCGGCGCCAACCAGGAAGTCATCGAGATGCTCGAGCGGATCGCCGCGGAGGAGGGCAGCGCACGGAAGTTCCTGGACAAGGCCAAGGACCGGAACGACACGACCCGCCTGATGGGATTCGGTCACCGCGTATACAAGAGTTACGACCCGCGCGCCGCGATTCTCAAGAAGGCGTGTTCGCAGGTCCTGGGGCGCGTCGGAGGCTCGAGCCGCCTGCTCGAGATCGCCATGTCGCTCGAAGAGATCGCGTTGAAGGACGAGTACTTCGTCGCCCGAAAGCTGTACCCCAACGTGGACTTCTATTCCGGCGTCATCTACAAGGCGCTGGGAATCCCGGTCAACATGTTCACCGTGATGTTCGCGATCGGGCGGCTGCCGGGTTGGATCGCGCAGTGGCTCGAAATGCGCACCGATCCCGATGCTCGGATCGTCCGACCGCGGCAGATCTACACGGGTGCGAGGAAGCGTCCCTACGTCGCGGTCGAGTCGAGACTCTGAAAATGGAGCGTGTTCTGGAGGGCGGGCTCCGCCGCGCCTACGAGCGCCGCGTCGATCCACGAACGGGTCAACGATACCTCGCGGTCGCGCAACGTGGCCCCACCCTCCTGAACGATCCGATCCTCAACAAGGGAACATGCTTCACGCTCGAGGAGCGGCAGAGCTTCGGGCTGTCCGGCCTGCTGCCTCCGGCGGTTGCCACGGAGGCCGAGCAGGCGGCCCGAGCCTACGAGAACTTCGGCCGCGCCGCGGATGACGTTCAGCGGTATCTGTTCCTCGCCGGCTTGCAGGACCGGAACGAGACGCTCTTCTACCGGCTCCTGGTCGAACACATGGACGAGATGGCGCCGATCGTCTACACGCCGACGGTGGGGAAGGTCTGCGAACAGTACAGCCACATCTATCGACGGCCTCGCGGGATCTGCATCACTTCACAGGACCGTGGAAGGGTGCGAGCGATCCTCCGCAACTGGGGCGGCGAGTGTCGGGTCGCGGTCGTGACCGATAACGCAGCGATCCTCGGACTCGGCGATCAGGGCGTGGGGGGCATGGGGATCGCGATCGGCAAGCTCGCGCTCTACACGGCCGGCGCCGGCATCGCGCCAGAAGAGACCCTCCCGATCGACTTCGACGTCGGCACGGACAATCCGAAGCTGCTCGCGGATCCGCTCTACCTCGGAATGCGCCATCCCCGGCTCCGGGGCGCGGCGTACGACCAGCTTCTCGACGAGCTGGTCGACGCCATGGCCGAGGTCCATCCCGCTGCGCTGATTCAGTGGGAGGACTTCTCGAATCGGACCGCGTTCGACGTCCTCGAGCGCTACCGACGGGGGCGGCTGTCATTCAACGACGACATCCAGGGCACGGGCGCCATCGTCGTTGCGGGCATTCGCTCGGCGCTCCGTCAGGCGGGACGCGATCTCGCCGACGAGCGCTTCGTGTTCTTCGGGGCCGGCGCCTCGGGAGCAGGATCGGTGCTCGCGGTGCGGTCGGCGCTGAGGGACGCCGGCGTGCCGGAACGCGAGCTCGCCTCGCGCGTGCTCGCGCTCGATTCCAAGGGTTTGATCCTCGAAGACCGGGACGGACTCCCGCCCGAGAAGCGCGAGATCGCGGCCTCGCTCGATCGCGTCGCGGGCTGGACAGCATCGGCAGATGGGCGCTTTCGTCTCGCCGATGTCGTGCTCCAGTTTCGGCCAGGCGTTCTCGTGGGAGCATCCGGCCAGCCCGGCGCTTTCAGCGAGGAGATCGTCCGTGGCATGGCGGCGGGGTGCGGGCGGCCCATCATCCTGGCGCTGTCGAATCCAACCAACCTGGTCGAGGCCACGCCCGAGCAACTCGTCCGCTGGACCGATGGAGCGGCGATCGTGGGAACCGGAAGCCCCTTTCCGCCGGTCGAGCATCGTGGCAGGCGTTTCGTGATCGGCCAGGGCAACAACGTGCTCATGTTCCCCGGCCTTGGACTGGGAGCGACCACGGTGGGAGCGCGTTGGCTCCCGGACCGTGTCTTCACGGTCGCGGCCCAGGCGCTCTTCGAGCTCACGAGCCCCGACCCACGGCCGGGAACACCGATCTATCCACCGCTCTCGCGTTTGCGGGAGATCTCGCGATGCGTGGCACGTGCGGTGGCACGCGAGCTGGTCGCGTGCGGAGAAGCTCCACCCTTGACCGACGAACAGATCGAGCGACGGCTGGCGAGCGCCATCTGGACGCCTGAATATCTCCCTTATCGCCCGGTGTCCCGGGAGGACCTGGAATGAGGATGGACGCTGCTCCCCAGTCGCCGCTGCTCGAGCGGATCGGCCACACACCCCTCCTCGAGATCGAAGGCGTGTATGTGAAGCTCGAGTGCGCCAATCCGAGCGGGAGCGTGAAGGATCGGATCGCGCGTCACATGGTCCTTCAGGCAATCCAGCGCGGCGAGCTGGTCCGCGGCATGACGATCGTCGAGACGACGTCCGGCAACACCGGTATCGCGCTGGCGATGGTGGCGCGTGAGCTCGGTTTTCCCCTGCTGATCTTCATGCCCGAGCACATGAGCCCCGAGCGCCGGGAGATGATGAAGCGGCTCGGCGCCGTCGTGCGACTCACAGCGCGCGAGGAAGGATTCCCAGGCGCGATACGAGCCCGCGATGCGTACAAGTCCCGGCGCGGCTTCTGGGTTCCCGACCAGTTCGCGAATCCGGACAACCCCGCCTGCCACCGCGCCACGACCGCTCGCGAGATCCTGGAGCAGCTCCGAGACCACGGCTCTCCACGGATCGATTACTTCGTCGCCGGAGTCGGCACGGGCGGGACGCTGATGGGAGTCGGGGAAGCCCTCCGCGAACGCATGCCTGACATGAAGATCGTCGCCGTCGAGCCCATGGAATCCAACGCGCTTTGCGGTGGCCCTGCAGGGGACCATGGAATCATGGGAATCGGCGATGGATTCGTTCCCGAGCTCATCGATCTCGCGCGAATCCACGAGGTGCGCACGGTCTCGACCGCACAGGCGCTCGACACGGCGCGCCGGATCCGAGGCCGTTACGGATTCTGCGTCGGGATCAGCTCGGGGGCGAACATGCGGATCGCGTTACGCCTCCGCACCGGCCCTGCAAACGTGCTGACGCTCTGGCCCGATTCCGCCGACCGCTATGCCTCCAGCGGTTTGAGTCCTGCAGCGGAGGGACTGCGCTGCGCGCTCCAGCCCTTCTGCCAGGCGCGCGCCCAGGCCTTGCTCTCCAAACCGGAATGACCGCTGCTCGATGATCTGACCATCCTGACCACGAGCACGAGCCCGTCATCGAACTCCGTCGTCGTCAGGAAACTGGCACCGAGCTTTCAGAGGTAATTCGCCAACCACTGCTCGACCCATGCTTTCTTCTCGGCGAGACGGGCCGCGCCCGCCTCGCTCGGCGTCATCCGCGGATGCGGCAGATCGAAGAACGAGCCGTCCCCGCGCAGCGCCTCGCCCCGTCCCAGCTCGATGTAGCAGAAGCCGCGGCCGTCGAACACGGCGTCGGGTTCCCTGCCCTGCGCATCCGCAGCGATGCGCGCCGCCACCGTGCGGGCGTGCGCTTCCGCGAACACTCCGGCCTTGGGAAGGGAGAGCGGCACATCCGGATTGAACCGCCCCGGCAGCGGGACGCCGGTGACGTCGCCGATCGCGAAGATGCGCCCCCGCGCGGGCGACCCTGTGATTTCGAGCGTCCGGGGATCGACGGGAATCCAGCCGGAAGGGCCGGTGAGTCCGCTCTCGCGGACCGCCGGGGGAGCGACGTGCGGCGGGACGGCGATCAGCAGGTCGAACGGGACCTCGTCGCCGTTCTTCATGCTCACCACCTTGCGGGCGGGGTCGACCGCCTGGACCTCACAGGCCGGATGGAATCCGATGCCCCGCTCGTTCAGACGCTCGACGACGTAGCGCCCGATTTCCGGCCCCGCGGTCATCATGGGCGCCTTCTCGACACTGTACACGCCGAGGGACGAGCGGTCGCGGATTCCGCGCGCCTCGAGCCACGCTTCGAGCAGCATCGCGGCCTCGTATGGCCCCGGCGGGCAGGAGAACGGGACCCTCGGAATGAGAACCACGATGCGGCCGCCATCGAAGCCGCTGAGCGTCCCGCGCAGACGGATCGCGCCTTCACGCGTGTAGAACGTCTCGGCGCCCTCGAGGAGCCCGGGCACCAGGCTCGCGTCGCGGATCGCACCGAGCGCGATCACGAGGTAATCGGCGCCGCGTTCGCCGGCATCGGTGTGGACCGTGCGGTTCTTCGCGTCGATGCGGCGGACGGTCGAATGCTCGATCTCGATGCCGTGATCCCGCAGCGTGTCGATCGGATGCTGCACCGAGGCAGGGTCGGCTTCACCGATCATCACCCACGTCTTCGTGGCCCCGATCTGGAACGTGGGCGTGTCGGTCACGAGGCAAATCGCGTGGCCGGAGGGGAGCGCGGAGCGGAGGTGACGCGCCGCCGCGATGCCGCCGAAGCCACCGCCGAGGATCAATGTGTTCATCGAAGCTCCTTTGCCCTCATCATCCTTCTCAGCCGCTGCCGCAGCGCCCGCGGCGCGGGCGCCTTCCCCCATCTGCGGCAGGAGCCCAGCAGCTCGCGCATCTCGGCGCACTCCCTCGTGCAGTCAGGGCACTCGCTCGCGTGCGCCTCGAGGTGCCGGCACAGGTCGCCGCGCAGCTCGCCCTCGAGGAAGCGGCTGACGAGCCGCGCCGTGTCGGGGCAACCGCGCCGGCGCGACGGCTCCGCGCCCGGCGCGTGCGGGGCGAGCGCGGCGCGCAGTGCGAGCCGGGCACGATGGAGGCGCGACTTGACCGCCCTCACTTCGAGCCCGAGCGCGCGTGCCACGCGCGAAGCGGGCAGGCCCTCGACGTCGCGGAGCAGCAGCACCTCGCGCTGCCCGGAGGGCAGCGACGCGATCGCGCGGTCGAGCGCGGAGGCCAGCTCGCGCCGCTCGGCATGGCGATCGGGCCCGGCCGCGGGGTCGGCATGCTCACGAACCTTCCCGTTCCCGGAAGTCTCGAGGGGCGCGATGCGGCGGACGTCGCGCCGGCGGCGGGCGCACGCGCGGCGCGCCACGATCCACGCCCAGGTCGAGAGCGAGGCTTCGCCCCGGAACCGCGGCAGCGACGTGACGAGAGCCGTGAGGACTTCCTGCGTCACGTCCTCGGCATCGTGGGGGTCACCGCAGAAGCCGCGACCGAAACGGTAAGCGGCGTCCGCCAGGCGGGTGGCGAGAGTGTCCATGGCCTTGCGATCGCCCGCCCGAGCGTCCGCGACCAAGGCGCGCTCCGTGGCGGCGCGGGTCCGGCTCTCGATCTCGGTCGGAGCGCGGAGCTCGTTGAGCCGCATCGGCCTGCGGCCCACGCCGAATCCTTTTGGAGGTTCGCGGTTCTCACCGGCCATGAATCCCTCCCGGGGCACGAGACATCTGCGCCGAATCCTAGCACTCGCATCGGTCGTCTCGCTGGTGGGCTGCGCCCGTCACGAGACTGTCGCGCCCGCCGCGCCGCCGGTGCGGGCACGCGCCGCGCGTTTCGACGCGGGCGGCGGCGACGGTACCCTGATCCTCCCGGGCCGCATCAAGGCGTCCGAGGAGGTCACGATCCGCGCACGGCTCGACGCGCGGCTCACCGCGTTCGTCGTTCGCGAAGGCGACCGGGTCTCGCGCGGCGCCGTTCTCGCGCGGTTCGACGCCCCCGAGACTCGTACCGCGCTCGCGGCGGCGCGCGCCGAGAGCGATGCAGCCGCCAGCGCGCACGCACTCGCCTTGCGTCAGCACGCCCGGGCCGAGTCACTGTACGCCTTGCGCGTGATCTCGTCGCACGACCGCGAGGTGGCCGACGCCGACCTCAGCGCCGCCCGGGCGCGCGCGAGCCAAGCGACGGCGGCGCTCGACGCGCTGGAAAGCGGGGTGGCCGTGCGGGCCCCGTTCGATGCGGTCGTCATCCGACGTCATGTGGACGCCGGTGCCGACCTCGAGTCGGGCACGCCGCTCCTGGACCTGCGCTCGGCCTCGGCGGAGGAGGCGGTCGCGGACATCCCCGAGGGGACGGTCGCCGCGCTCGAGCGCGGCCCACTGCGCATCCAGTCGGCCGACGGCGCCTGGCATGCCGCGCGTCTCGCCCGGCTGGACGGGATGACCGATTTCCGCTCGCGCACCCGCACCGCGCGGCTCGCTCTGCCCCCGGGGGCGTGGGAGCCGGGAGCGTTCGCGCGCGTCGCGATTGGTGGCACGAACGGCGGCGCGGGCGTGGTTCCGGCGTCGAGCCTCACGCGGCGCGGATCGCTGGCGGGCGTGTACGTGATCGAATCCGGCCGCGCCCGACTCCGATGGCTTCGGCTGGGGCGTGAAAGCACGGAAGGCGTGGAGGTGCTGGCGGGCCTCGAGCCCGGCGAGATCTACGCGCTGGACTCGGCGGGCCTGGCGGATGGCCGCGCCATCGAGGTCGGACCTTGAAGCACCGCTCGCTCCGCGCCGGCCTCGCCGGCCGCATCGCGGCGTCGTTCGTTCACTCCCGGCTGACGCCGCTGATGGTGGTGTCGTCGATCCTCCTCGGGCTGCTCGCGCTCGCGACGCTCCCACGCGAGGAGGAGCCTCAGATCCAGGTGCCGATGGTGGACGTGCGCCTCGCCTGGCCAGGCGTCCCCGTCGAGCAGGTGGAACGCCAACTCACGACGCCGGTGGAGCGCGCGCTCTGGGAAATCCCCGGCATCGAGTACCTCTACTCCACTTCGACCGATGACGGCGCGCTGCTGATCGCCCGGTTCCTCGTCGGCACGAGTCCGGATCGCGCGCTCACCCGCGTACGCGCCCGGCTCGACCAGGCGACTCCGCTTCTGCCCCCCGGCGCCGCGATCGCCTCGGTCGCGCCGCGCTCGATCGACGACGTCCCGGTGCTGGCGCTGACGCTCACGGCGCCTTCGCGCCCCGATCTCGGTCCCGGTGATCTGCGGCCGGTGGCCACTGAGTTGGCGACCGAGCTGTACAAGCACCCGGGCGTCGCGCGCGTGCGACTGCTCGGCGGTCCGCCGCGGACGATCCGCATCGAGCCCGATCCCGGCCGCATGAGCGCGGCGTCGGTGAGCGTGGACGCGCTGCTCGGCACGCTCTCGAGCGCGGGGCTCTCGCTGCCGGGCGGCGCCGCCTTCCAGGGCGGGGGCCAGGTGACATTGCGCGCGGAATCGGCGCTCGAGAGCGCGGAGCAGATCGGCGCGCTCCTCGTGCCGGCCCGGGATGGACGGAGGGTGCGGCTCTCCGAGGTCGCGACCGTGAGGGACGGGCCGGACGAACCCCGCACCTACGTGGAGTTCGCAGGCCGGGACGGACGCCGCGAACCCGCCGTCACGCTCGAGGTGGCGAAGCGCCCGGGCGTGAATGCCGCAGCGCTGGTGCGCGACCTGCACGCCCGCGTCGCGGAGCTGAGACCCACGCTGCTCTCACGCGACGTTCAGGTGGCGGTGACGCGCGACTACGGCGCGACGGCGAAGCACAAGTCGGACGACCTCATGTTCCATCTGCTCCTCGCCACGCTCTCGGTGGTGGCGCTGATCGCGCTCGCGCTCGGGCGGCGCGAGGCGGTGGTGGTGGCGATCGCGATCCCGGTGACGCTCGCGCTCACTCTGTTCCTCTACCGGTTCCTGGGCTACACCCTGAACCGGGTCACGCTGTTCGCGCTGATCTTCTCGATCGGCATCCTGGTGGACGATGCGATCGTGGTGGTCGAGAACATCGCCCGCCATTTCGCCATGCGCGACGGCCGCGACCCCGACCGGCGCGTGGTCGAGGCGGTGGACGAGGTCGGCAACCCCACCGTGCTCGCCACGATCGCGGTGATCGCCGCGATCCTGCCGCTCGCGTTCGTCGGCGGGCTGATGGGCCCTTACATGAAGCCGATTCCGATCGGGGCCTCGCTGGCGATGCTGTTCTCGCTGGGTGTGGCGTTCGCGATCTCCCCGTGGGCCGCACGGCGCGTGCTGCGGCCCCACGCCAGACCCGCGACGAGGTCCGGCGCCGGCGAAAACCGGATGGACGCGCTCTACCGCCGCGTGATGGGCCGTCTGCTCGACCGCCCCGGTGCGCGCCGCGCCTTCTTCGGCGGCGTGGCGCTGATGCTGGGCGGCGCGATGGCTTTGGTGGCGTTTCGCGTGGTCACGGTGAAGATGCTGCCGTTCGACAACAAGAGCGAGTTCGAGGTGGTCCTCGACCTCCCGCCTGGCGCGCCGCTCGAGCGCACCCTCGCGGTGGCACAGAGGATGAGTGACGCGCTCGTCGCGACGCCCGAAGTGGAGCATCAGGTGATCTACGCCGGTCTCGCGGCGCCGGTCACGTTCAACGGTCTGGTGCGGCACTACGACTTCCGCGAGGAGTCGCGCTTCGGCTCGATCCACGTGGAGCTGGTCGAGGCGAGCCACCGGCGCCGCCAGAGCCATGAGATCGCGCGCAGCGTGCGCCCGGCGCTCGAGCGGATCGCGGCCGCCTCGGGCGCGCGGGTCAAAGTGGTCGAGGTGCCGCCCGGGCCGCCCGTGCTCTCCACGCTGGTCGCCGAGGTGTACGGCCCCGACCTCGAGGGCCAGCGCGGCTTTGCGCATCAAGTGTGGGGCGTGTTCCGCCGCACTCGCGGCGTCGTCGACAGCGACCTGCTGCTCACCGAACACGCTCCACGCATCCGTTTCGACATCGACCGCGAGCGGGCCGCGCTCGCCGGCGTGAGCCCGGGCGATGCCGCGCGAGCGGCCGCCGCGCTCTACGGAGGCGCGGTGGCCGGCGTCCTCCGGGCGCCTTCGCAGGCCGAGCCGGTGCCGATCCGGCTCCAGCTCCCCGCCGCCGACCGCACGGATCTCTCCGCGCTCGGCGCATTGCGGCTCGGAACCGGCGCCGGGACTCCGCTCTCCGAGATGGTGAGCGTCCGCCGGGACCACGCGCCTCCCGAGATCCACCACAAGAACCTGCGGCGCGTCGTTTACGTGCTCGGCGATGTTGCCGGCAGGGTCGAGAGCCCGGTCTACGCGATCGCCGATTTGCGCCCGGCGATCCAGAAGCTCCCGACACCCGACGGCGTGGCGCTTCACCAGCTCAGCACGCAGCTTCCACGTTCCGACGAAAGATACAGCCTCAAGTGGGACGGCGAGTGGCACATCACCTACGAGGTGTTCCGCGACATGGGCGCGGCGTTCGCCGTGGTGCTGGTGCTGATCTACGTGATCACGGTGGGCTGGTTCCGCTCGTTCACGACGCCGCTCGTCATCATGCTGCCCATCCCTCTTTCGCTGGTCGGGATCCTGCCGGCCCACGCGATGCTCGGGGCGTTCTTCACGGCCACCTCGATGATCGGTTTCATCGCGGGAGCCGGGATCACGGTGCGGAACTCGATCATTCTGGTGGACTTCATCGAGCTGCGCCGGGATCAGGGTTTGTCGCTGCGCGACGCGGTGATCGACGCTGGCGCCGTGCGCTTCCGCCCTATGGTGCTCACCGCTGCCGCCGTGGCAGTCGGTGGCGGCGTCATCCTGTTCGACCCGATCTTCCAGGGTCTCGCGGTGGCGCTGATCGGGGGCGAGGTGGCGGCGACCGCGCTCTCACGGATCGCGGTTCCGGTTCTCTACTACATGGTGCGACGGCGCGACCGGGCCCGGTCCACCGGCGACCTGCCCGCGGCCGCGGTGGACCACGAACCCGCGCGAGGGCGGCTCCCGCTCACACCCGAACTGGTCGAGGCGACGCCATGAAGCTGATTCTCGCGATCGCCGACGACGCGCGCGCCGCCGCGACCCGCAAGGACCTGTCCGAGCTGGGCGCCCCGGGCTGGACCGAGCTGCCGGTGACCGAGGGCTCGGGCCGAACCGGTCTCCATTCCGGGGACCGTGTGCACCCCGGAGGTCTCGCCCTGTTGTTCGCGGCCGTGGAGGACGCCGCAGCCGATCCGCTGTTCGAGGCGCTCGCGCGGCGCAGGGACGCCGCCGGTGATCGCGTCACTCGTTTCTACCTGCTGCCGATCGAGCGGCAAGCGTAGGGAAAGGAGCCAGTCATGACCATCAACGAAGGCCTTCGCCTCGTGGCGGGAGTGTTCGTCACCGTCTCGGTGGCGCTCGGTTTCTGGGTGAGCCCGTGGTTTCTCGCGTTCACCGCATTCGTCGGCCTGAACCTGGTGCAGTCCGCATTCTCGCACTGGTGCCCGATGATGTGGCTGCTCGGCAGGCTCGGCATGCGTAAAGGCGAGCTCGCCGAGTCCGCGCGGCGTCCGGCGGGGAAGGGGCTCTACGGCACCAGCGCCCGGTAGGTGACCGCCGGGTCCGCGACTTTGGCAGTCCCATGACCCGGGATGGCAGCCCCCCGCGACGATTCGCTGATCGAACCTCGTGGCTCGCGATTCGCCTTCAACGAGTTGCGGCACCGGCCCTCCATGGCACGCGGGATGCTCGGAGTGCGAGATGGCAGAGGGCACCGGAACAGGGCGGCCAGGCTGCTGGAGAGGCGGATGGCGATGGAGATCGTCGTTGGTTTCCCGGGTGGGGACCGGGTCGATGCCAGCTTCGGATCGTTCACCGTTCACACCGACCAAACGAAGGGTCCGGGTGTTCACGGGTCCGCGCCGACGCCGTTCCAGACTTTCCTGGCCGCCCTTGCTGCGTGCGCGGGGTTCTACGTGCTCAGCTTCTGCCGCCAGCGCGCAATCCCGGTCGACGGGATCCGGCTGGTGCAACGCACCGAAACCGATTCCGCGACCCACCTGGTCGCACGCGTCCTGATCGACATCGAGGTCCCGGAGAGCTTTCCCGCCAAGTATCAGCCGGCGCTCGTTCGCGCCGCCGAGCAGTGCACGATCAAGAAACACCTGGAGCACCCTCCGGCCTTTGCGATCGCGACCCGCGTGGTCGCCGCGACGAACGGCGCGCTGGCTCCCCGCAGCGCAGCCTAGGTTCGACGATGGGATTGCTACTTGCTGCCGTTCTTGTGCTCTCGACTTCGGTGGCCGAGGCGCAGAGCCCGGGTGCAGGCTCGGGTGGCTACTTCGCCGCTCCCGTGATCAAGTACACGCGCCTGAGAGAGCAAGACGCCGTGATGTTCGGCGGTCGCGGGGGCTGGTACGTCACTCCGTCGCTCGTCTTGGGTGGTGGTCTCTACGGCACGATGACCGAGGTGGACGCACCCAGTGGCGTGCCGTATGCGCCCGCCCCGCTGGACCTCGAGTACGAGGCATTCGGATTCGAGGTCGAATACCACTTCAGCCACGCGGCGCCGACGCACTTCACGCTCGCCGCGTTCCTGGGCGGGGCTGCGGCTCGATATACCAGAGAGGGCACGAACGAGCAGCACGGCGAGACGGACTTCCAGTTCCTTCTCGAGCCCGCTGTGGGCGTGGAACAAGCCATCTCTCGTCGGGCGCGTGTGAATCTCGCGGCATCCTACCGGCTGAGTGGTGAGGTGGAGCAGGTCGGTTTGAGCGAAAGCGATGTTGGGGGGCCTGCGCTCACGCTTTCGCTCAAGCTGGGACGTTTCTGAGTTCGCGATCGGGCCGGATGCCGCGCTTCCGCGCGGCCCCGGTGGAGAGGACCATGAATCGGCTCTGCGATGCTGCGGCGCCACGGAGGTCGGCAATCACATGGAGCGAACCGGCAATCAGGCGCGAGTCGTCGTCCGCTACTGCAAGTTCTGACTCTCCGCGATTCCCTCCGCCCGGGTGGCGGGGCGGATCCGTGAAACCCTGAACGTCGAGGTCGAGGAACGGGCCGGCGGT
Source organism: Candidatus Eisenbacteria bacterium (assembly GCA_035712145.1). Classification (NCBI taxonomy): domain Bacteria; phylum Candidatus Eiseniibacteriota; species Candidatus Eiseniibacteriota bacterium. The sequence goes on from DASTBI010000081.1 coordinate 58,974, forward strand.
TACGGCGAGTTCACGGTGCTGGTCGACGGCGAGCCCGTGCGGCGTGGAAACCCGGTCGCCACCGCATTCGCGATCGTGCCGGACGCCGCCGACGTGATCGGGGCCGTGCGCGAGCGGCTCCAGGCTCCACGGACAACGTGATCCACTCCAAGAGTGGCCCCACCCTCAGCGAGGGGCACTCCTGGAAGCCATCGTCTCGAAGTGGGTCATCATGTCGCCGGATCTGTTCATTCTACCCGGCATCATCGAGCCTCCCATCCGCCCCATCATGTCGGTCATCGAGCCGCTCATGTGGATCATGTAGCCGGTCTGGGCCTGCATCAGGGAATCCGGAGTGAAGGTGCACGTCGTGCCCGAGGAGCTCCACGAGTAGCGGCCGTGGGTCGAGTGGAATCGATCCATGTGCTGGAGCATGGCCGGGTCATTCATGATGGTCTGCATGTTGGCGTGCATGTCCATCGTCGAGGAGTCCGGACATGAGCCCGTCATGTCCGATTCGGAGAGCAGGTGAAGTCCCCTCTCCACCGTGGCACGATCGACCGAGATCCCGAAGTCGAGGACGACCGACGCGTCTAGCCGTACTCCAGTCGCGCCGTCGGCCGGAATGATCCGCAGGGCGCGTGAGGCCGGCGTGGTGGGGCTCGAGCAACCCGCGGCGAGAAAAGCCCCGATCAAGAGAAGGCTCCCGCGAGCCCTCGGGCGAAACGACCTTGCGTGTCTCGTCGTCATCTGTTGCTCCTTCCCAGCGCGCCGAAGCTCTTCGGCCGACGTTCGGGAGTGACCGAGTTCGCTCAAACCCGCTTTCATCTCGAATCTGGGACCCGCGTTCCGCTGGGCAAGTCACAGGCCAAAGATCCCTCGAGTTCTCGTGCTCATGAGAGTGATCGCAAGTCGACGCCCGGCGGGCGGTTGTTCCCGCTGCGCCTCGCAGCTGCCGCGCCGAATGGATGAGAGGCCTGACAACTTGGCGGACCCAAGGTCAGGGGCTGGCAGGCCCCGGTCTCGATTCGAGCTGCCGCCGATCTTCTCCGCAAACGTCCCGACCATGGACAGGAGGTGGCGTGGATGCGGTCCCTCGGACGCCTGCTGAAGCCGGTCAGGCTTGGTCCATTCGTAGCCCTTCCCGAGCGCTGGGCCTTGACCGACCCTTTCTTCAAGGGTGCGGCATGCGAGTCGACACTAGCCATCGTGGAGGACCCATGAGAGCCGCACGTGGAGTTCTGGCGCGCGGGGTCGTCGCTGCAGCGGCGGTCGCAAGTCTGATCTGGGCGACTCCGAGGGCGCTCGGCGATCGATACATCGTCACGCCCTTGACCATTGGGCTCAACGGCACGGCGCGCGACATCAGCGCGATGGGTTTGGTTTGTGGCGTCGATGCCGGCCGTGCTTTCGTATGGCGACCAGCCAGTCCGAATGCCACCACCGGCACATTATCGATGCTTCCAAGCTTGATCGCGGGTTTC